>JAOUDZ010000221.1 GCA_029858965.1 Cyclobacteriaceae bacterium | reverse complement strand
TTTTTCCTACGATACTGCCATCCCAAAGGGAAAACTCACTTCCGGGCACAGCTGACATTTCAGCAACTTCACCCGTCCAAAGGTGAATTGTTGACGCTGTTGTCAGTGCCAGATAAACCTCGTCGGGAGAGGCTGAAATCGTATAGTATTTTTTGAAGTCTTTCATTTGTATCTAATTTCACTACTCCTTTCCGTACCAATGGTGTCGTTGTATTTCGCGCTCCCGTTAAAAATATGCCATCTACCCCAATGTGTCGAGGTGAATACCGGACAGTTAACCGGCACTTTTTAACGTCGTCATACTGCTGGCGCCCCACACCCTTTTCAGACCAGGGAGATTTCACGACTATATATTTACAGAAAGTTTGGTTTTTGTGCAAACGGTCCCCATACCAATCAATTTGACCGGTGTCCTTAACGCCGTAACACTGGATACACTACTTGCAGGCTTAGGAAATTCACGTATAATTGCGCTTCTCATTTGGATAAAGTAAGCGATTTGTTTCGCAATGAAGTCTAAAAATTCTTATCTCGCACCTTCTAAAGAACAATATTCTTGACTATTACATACGCATTAATAGGCCTCACTGTCCTGATAAGCATGTATTCCTTCAATAATGAAGGCCTGCTGAGAAGCTTAATCATGAATCCTTACCTGATACGCAGCCGAAAACAATACTATCGCCTACTGACTTCGGGCTTCATCCACAAAGACCATATGCACCTGCTGCTGAACATGGTCACGTTTTACTTTTTTGGCGGCGTAATAGAACAGGTTTTTGCTATCATTTTTGGCGGCATGGGTGGATTCTATTTCGTAATACTTTACCTTATGGCTATCGTTGTTTCAGATCTTCCTACCGTTCTGAAACACAAAAGTAATCCCGGTTATAATTCCCTCGGCGCCTCGGGCGGTGTAGCTGCGGTCGTCTTTGCCTCAATTATTTTATTACCCCTCCAGGACATATGTCTCTATTTTGCACTTTGCATGCCTGGGTTTATTTTAGGAACGCTTTATCTGGTCTATAGCTACTATCAGGGAAGAAAAGCCAACGATGGTATAAACCACGATGCCCACCTCTATGGTGCATTGTTTGGTTTTCTGTTTTGTATTATACTTATTCCGGCTTCATTGCCAAATTTCATTGAGCAAGTCATGAGCTGGCGATATTTTCACTGAAGGACACAATACGTATTCTTCATAAGTATTGAATTTCAGCATACGGTGCTTTGTTTTTCGTCACTGCAACTTCTTGCACTCAATCAGCCAATCCCAGGGATAGGGCTCGCCCATCCATGCGGGCGGATCACTGAACTCAGTATTCCAATCGTACGATAACTTTTCCATGGCCGTGATCTTCAGACCCGCACGGTCAATCAACACTTCCAGCTCAGCCTCTGAATAATGTTTGGTCCGAACACCATCGATATGCACTATTCCCTGAAGTATATCTCGTTTGTTTCCTTTAAAATAACTCAATTCACTGGAAGGTATCTTTTCCGGCGTTACACCCTCCTTGCGGTACCAATCTATCATGCGCCAACTGGCGTAGAGAACCGAATCAAATGAAGGAACCACCAACAGTGCTGTGCCATTCGCCCGCAGCGACTTCTGAACGTTCTTCATCATTATCTCGTTTTTTGAAATTTCCGGGAGCATGATCACATTGCAACTGAATACAAAATCAACCGTCGGAAGCCTAATGTTGCGCTTAGCCAAATCCATTCGTTTGAAGCTGATGTTGCCGTACGGGGTTTGTCTGGCAATCCTGAGGCACTCAGCTGATATATCGAGCGCTAAAATACTTTTGAAAAGTGGCGCAACATAAGGAAATGCTTTCCCTGTACCACAACCAAAATCCATGGCACTAGATCCTTCATTGCTGTATTTCTTAAAATAGCGCGGCAATATTCTCTTGCGATCGCTCTTGAATACATCAAATATTTCTTTGTTGTAATTTGAAGCAATACTATCCCAGTGTGATTCTTGATTCATTACCGATAGGTTTCATCCGATTGTATTTTCTTTTGTAATGATAAATCATAAAAACGAATCCAGGTATAGATCCTCCACTTTTTGTCGGGCCCATGGCGTTTTTCGCAAAAAGGTCAGGCTGGATTTTACACTTGGGTTATTGATAAAGCAATTGATGGGAATTCTTTCTCCCAGTTCCGCCCAGCCGTAACGTGCAACTAATTTCGTCAGGATCATTTCAAGGGTTACGCCATGCAATGGATTATTGGGTTGCTCCTCTTTCATATCACCTTAATTGTTCTATTTCCATTTGGTAGTCGTACTGCAAATCTTCCGGCAATTTTGCCAATACTGTTTCGATCTTTTTCAGCTGTTGATTGTACAGGTTAGTAAGCACCTGACTTGGAAGCAAGTGAATTTTTGCATTTTTTATCTTTGCACAGAAATAAATTCGAAGTTCCAGTTCAGTTTGCTTCACTTCGGAATACTTTATTTGCTTGTTCATAATCCGAAGGATTTTCCGCAGGCTCTTTTTAATCAAATAGATGTTCGTTTTTGGCAGGGCTTCAAAATGCCCATCCATTTCGTTTTTTACACCCGTAATATA
>JAOUDZ010000220.1 GCA_029858965.1 Cyclobacteriaceae bacterium | reverse complement strand
CACCATTTCTGAATATGCCACAGGATTTATGTTGCTTTCAAAATTAGGATTCGATACATATCGCATTATCATGCAACGCATGGAAATGGACTATCATTACCAGGGCAAAACAGATGCTGTAGCTGAATTTTCCATATTGCCGGATTGGTTGAAGCAAAACATCATAGATCCGTTATCAGTGCAGGAATCGATTGTTGTGCAATGTGAAATCAAAACGCACGATGCAAATGGAAATCACCTTACTACTGGCAAGGTTTACTGGCAAATCAAAAGGTGGACTAACGTCAAAACAAAGCTTGCATCATGAAATGCGCGCCATTTGAACATTGTTATTTATGGTGTAATTTCGTTCTCAAATTGAGTATTATGCGCAGAATTGATCAACTCCTTTCAGAATACGGTGAGAGCCATCAAGATGCTACCAACAAAACGATTCACTGGATTTGCGTCCCGTTGATTTTCTTGAGCATTACCGGACTGATCGCCTCAATTCCTTCCGGCGCTGTACAATCCTTCCTCGGCAACAATAATCCTTATGCGAATTGGGCTGCTGTAGCACTGATTCTTGTATTGATCTATTATGTGTCACTTTCCATCCCGCTGAGCATTGGCATGATGCTGTTTGGAGCGCTTTGCCTGGTAGTGATTAATTTTATCGTTCGCTTGGATATAGCCCCGTTGTGGGTCATCAGTCTTGTGATTTTTTTTGTGGCCTGGGGAGGTCAGTTCTATGGTCATAAAGTTGAAGGTAAGAAACCCTCCTTCTTTAAAGATGTCCAGTTTTTGCTCATCGGACCGGCATGGTTGATGCATTTCTTGTACAAACGCTTTGGAATTCCTTATTAATTGGAAGCTTTCACATTTCACGAGTCAGACCCAGGGGAAACAAAGACGTTCGATTTCGAGCCATCCCTTTTTCACCATCCGGCCCACCTAAGTCTCCAACGTGCGGAAGGATGGAAATGGTACTATACACTTCATACAAAACGTGCAAACATTGTAGCATCATTGTATCTTAACATTAATGGAGAAGTTGCAAACAGCGCTGTTCGAAGCCCTTTTGGCACCGTTGAATGCGCGGCAGCCATACCAGCCGAAATACTCTACCGGTTTCTGGTATTCGTAGAAACCCGTTTGCGCAAAATAGGTGTCCGTAAGATAATCGTAAAAAATCCACCGTTGCATTATGCAATGAAAAGCGGTGCGCTGCTGCAAACATTTTTATTTAACCAGGGATATACGGTCACAGACGCAACAGTTGGCACAATCCGATATACCCATGATGATTTTTCAAGTGGACTGAACCGGCTGGAACAACGAAAATTAAAAAAATCAGGAAACGAAAAACTACACTGCGATTTTCTTTCCCACGATAATCTGGAAGATGTTTATTTTTTCATTCACAAATGCCGTCAGGAAAAGGAATATCCGTTGTCTATGACGTTAGCGGATTTGCAGCAAACTATCACACGGTTTCCCGATCGATATGCACTGCTTGGGGTTTACCTTAACGAAGAGATGGTCGCTGCCTCATTGTCGGTTCGGGTTACCTCCAGTATACTGTATAACTTCTATGCAGATCATGCGGCAGTTTACGATCACCTTAGCCCAACCGTATTGCTGGTCAAAGGTCTTTATGAATACTGCCAGCAAAATGCAATAGACCTATTGGACCTCGGTACGTCTGCCGTGAACGGCCAGCCCAACTTTGGATTGCTCAACTTCAAGATGCGGCTGGGTGGCAGGCCTTCCCCGAAGTTGACATTCGAAAAACATTTAACGCCTTGAACCCGCTTGTCTCCATAGTTTGCTTATGTTATAACCACAAATCATTTGTGCGGCAGGCCGTGGAGTCCGTAATCAATCAATCTTACAGGCACCTGCAGATTATTATTGCCGATGATGCGAGTCATGATGGCAGCATCGAAGAAATTCAAAATCTAAAAGCAGCATACCCATTCTTGGAACTCCTTTTGTTGGCCGAAAACAAAGGAAATTGCGCAGCTTTCAATGCAGCATTCAAACTTGTCAAAGGTGACTTTGTGATTGATTTCGCCACGGACGATGTGATGATGCCGGACAGGATCGAAAAACAGGTACAATTGTTTGCCGACCTCGATCGTTCTGTTGGGGTTGTGTTTACCGATGCGATCTACATCAATGAAAAGGGGGATTTTCTCCGCAACCACTTTGAATATTTATTGGGAAAGAAACTTATCAGAACCATTCCGCAGGGGGACGTTTATCGTGATTTGCTATCCACCTATTTTATTCCAGGTCCTACGATGATGGTTCGCCGGGAAGTATTCGTGGCATTAGGGGGATATGACGAAGGACTTACGTATGAAGATTTTGACTTCTGGGTGCGTTCTTCCCGAAACTTTCGTTATGCCTTTCTGAACGAACGACTTACTTATATCCGGAAATCGAAATTGTCAATGTCTGCGGGCTGGTATGTTCCGGGTGACCAACAACTTCATTCAACCTATCTCGTTTGCAGAAAGGCGCAACTACTCAATCGCGACGAAAATGATCAACGCGCGCTGATCAAGCGTGTTCGCTATGAATTCAGGCAATCTGTGCTTTCG
>JAOUDZ010000139.1 GCA_029858965.1 Cyclobacteriaceae bacterium | reverse complement strand
CTTTAACTAAATTGCATTTAGCAACGCGGAAACATGAGGGCAAGGCGCCAGAACATATTTCTAATTGTTAAGAGATTTCTGGCGCCACATCCAGCCACTGCTTATGCACAAGCGTTGTAGCTCATACGCAAAAAAAAGATCGTTATGAAAAATATATTTGTATACTACCTAGCAATAGTTATTCCGTTTGCAATCATTCTATTTCTACCACGGACTCACACGATAAGTCCAAATTGGTTTCTATGCTTGTTACTATTCTATATCTTAATTTATAGAACCTACATAGATGGGAAAAGACTAGCGGACAAAGGGATCATAAAACATAGGGACATTTGGAAAATGATCATTCCGGGACAAAGACTAAGATTCTTCAGAGACCTTTACCTTCGGTGAAAGATGTGAGAACATAACAGGGATCGAAGAAAGTGTGTGCAATTGCGCACGAGCTACAACAACATGCATAATCCATAGCGGGCATTGTGCAAAGTTTTATTAGTTTGATTAGCTTTAGTTACGCGCAAGCGGACATCTTCGCGGAAAGGTCGGCCTTGGCATTCGTTCCTCATTTACCAAGGCCTCCCCATCCCGCTACGGCTTATGCATAAGCGTTGTGGGCAAGCCCGCCGAATCAAAATACTGACAAAAAATTGAGTATATTTGGACATGGACTTGATGACCATAATACGTGAAAAACACACCGACTTTGTTGACTTATGTCGTTCGCATAGGGTTGACAAAATCTATGCATTTGGGTCATCCATAACGGACCATTTTGATGAAAATAAAAGCGACATCGACTTAGTCGTTAGAATTGAGATTGACGACCCAGCTGATCGCGGCGAGGCATTACTTTCATTATGGGACAAACTTGAGTCACTTTTTCAGAGAAAGGTCGACTTGTTAACTGAGGACTCGATCCGCAACCCGTACCTTAAGTCAAATATTAATCGGACAAAAAAACTAATCTATGACGGAGAAGGAGAAAAAGTTTTTGTCTGACATATCCTATTCCATAGAACTCATTGAGAGTTTCACAAAAGACTCAAAATCGTATACGGACTACCAAAAAGATCTAAAGACTAAAGGTGCCGTCGAGCGACACCTCGGGATTATAGGAGAAGCTGTTAACAAATTTTTGAAGGAGTCAAAAACAAATGAACTCAAGAATGCCTCCCAGATAGTAAGTCTGAGAAACCGGTTGATCCACTCTTACGACAACGTTGATGACTCCATAATATGGTCAATTGTAACTCGACATTTGGGCCCCCTCAAGGAGGAGATTAAAAAGAAGATGGAGTAAGGCGGGCCAGCCCACAACAAGGGTAGCTGTTGCACGACTTCTCGTGGGAATAAAATTCTTTAGAAATACTGATCCCAAGTCAACTTGTGTACAACTCTGTGGATAACTTCGTCCGCGTCCTCTTTTTTTACAGTTTAAATTTGGATTAAGTTTTTAGGAGAAAGTGAAGCGGGAAAATAAAGCAATCAAAAAGCGATTGGACTCTTTTGGCAACCATGCCATGGCAGTCATTGGTATGTTGGTTTTGAATTTCATCATCTTCTTGAGGTTGTATGCAATGGCGGCCATCATCATACATTTGTTGGCCAACTTAATGCCTCGTGTGTTCACCCGCTTCATCGCCAGAAAATTGATGAGTGTGCCCAGCACTGGTTCTACTGTGCTTTGCCTGAGTTTCTTCATCCTACGGGCATACGGAGTTTTAAGTCGCTCGTGCATTTTATCATAATAGGGCTTATCGAAGGTGTCGACGATCTTTTTCTCGGGGCTCTTTCCTATGCATGATGAACGTAGTGGGCAAGGGCCGCAGTCTTTGCGACTGCTCCTGTATTCGCGGGCCGCGTAGCCGTTATTGTCTTTAATTTTTTTGAACTCGATCTTTTTGTCTTGCCTGCAGGTGTAGTAGTCGCCTTCTTTGTGGTAAGTAAATCCTTCGCGCTCGTGTTTGTATTGCCCGAAGTTGGGGATGTAGCCGGTGATGTTGTTTTCTTCCAGTGTCTTCAATGCCTGGCCACTGCTGTAGCCTGTGTCGGCTATTACTTGTTCTACAATAAGTCCTTCCTTGCTCAGGTTTTCTTTTAACCCGCGAATTACACCGGGCAAACACTGGCTGTCTTTTTTATCTGCATGATAGGCTGCGATGTGGGTAATCACATGATGTTCGGTATCTACACACGTTTGAGCCAGATAATTAAATTGTCTTGGCTTGCCGGGCTTCACTGCGATACGTGCATCTTTATCGGTTGTACTATAATGCGTATGGTTGCTTAGGAACTTGGGGCGTTTATCATCTTCAGCTTTTTTATTGAGTCGAGAGGCCGGCATCCCTTGATAGGCCTTTTCTTTCCAGCGATGGTGCTCTTCTACTTTCTTCTTTTTGTAGGCACCTACCTTCTGGCCCCTGTCTTCCTCGTTGAATATCAACTCATCTGCGAACTGATCGGCATCATCCATGACCTCTTTTTCCGCGATGCTGTCCATAGACGCGTTGGCCTTGATCAGCGCACTATCTATGGCCTGCCTCCTTCCCGATACCATACCTTTGTCGATACAATGCTTCAATACTGTTTTAAACAGTACCTTAAAAACATCCTCCCCATACAATTGGCGTGTTCGGCTCAGAGTACTATGCCAAGGCAACGGCTCATCGATGTTGTAGCCAATGAAAAACAAAATGTCCAGACGCATGGATGTATGGTCGATAATCCTCCTGTCGCTGCCCAAGTTCTCCAGGTAGCCGACCAACATGAGTTTGAAGAAGACCGTCGGGTCTATGCTCTCCTGGCCCTCGGTGCCGTAATACTGTGCCGTCGTCTTGTACAGAAACCGCAGATCTAACGCTTCCTTTAACCTACGGTAGGAATTGCCGGCCGGCACACGGTCCGACAACTGAAAATTGGTGAAGAGTTTTTCTTCAAAAGCTTTTCGTCCTTGCATACTGCAAGATAATTCTCATTTGTATATTTATGAAGTAGTTGTGCAACAAGCACAACGTGTTTATGCCAGCTGCGGGTGACAGTTTAAAGTGTAGTTTTGGTTTATTAATTTCGTCCACCCACGGTGGACAATGACGGCTTCGAAAACCGCAGCCGTCATAAACACAAAACGTTGTGTGTCATTAAAAAAACAGAAATGATAAATAAATTAAATAACTTTCTTTCAAAGCCCTTCATAGTAATAGTCGTAATGATTATTGCACCTATATTATCTATTGCGGATAGAAATTTTGGGTACTTTTTTGGTCTTTTTATTGCTCTATTCTTGCTGTGGAAAAGTGGTTGGAATTGGGCGAAATTTGGGTTTGGGCAAAAAATAAATCTCAGAACTATTTTGACAGGTTTATTACTTGCAGTAGCTGTATTTCTCATAATCGATATATGTATACAGCCATTTTTGGAAATATACTTTGGAAAGATTGATTTGAGTTCAATAGAGGAAATAAGAGGTGATTTTGCCAGCTTTCTGCCTCTGTTTTTGATCATGTGGATATTTGCCGCTTTTGGAGAAGAATTCTTGTTTGGTGGTTATTACATGAAACATCTCGCTGAATTATTTGGAGATTCTAACAAATCTTGGCTTATCTCAGCTATTGTACTTTCAATTTACTTTGGAGTTTCTCATAACTATCAAGGAACTTCTGGAATGATTGCCGTGGGATTAGCAAGTACAATATTCTTTTTTACATTTTACAAGAACAGAACTAATCTTGCTTTACTCGTATTTACACACGGTTTTTATGATACGATTGGATTAACTCTAATCTACCTGAACAAGGACCGAATCTTCTATGATTGGGCCTTTCAACTGATAAATAAATAAAACGCCACACAACATTGTGTTTATGCCAGCTGCGGGTGACGTGTTAACTTAGAGTTTAGTTTTTATATTTCGTTTCGGCACGTGGGACAAAGATGCGCTTCGAAATCCGCAGCCATCATAAACACAGGTCGTTGTGTGCAACCTTTTTCAGGACGACACAACAGTATAGCAAATACAGACTTAAATAACCAATGATTGATGAATAAACGATTTGCCACTTTTTTGACCTTAACCTTAATTCAATCTTTTGCTTACAGTCAAGATGTAAACTTTGGAAGCAATAAAGAGATAGGAAAGTATGTGAAAGTAAAAGATGCCAGCATATACTATGAAACGTATGGAACCGGTAAGCCTCTTATTTTATTGCACGGTGGACCCTTTGGTCACATTTCAAATTTCAGTGAAATTATTCCCAAATTATCTAAAAATTATAAAGTAATAGCTATCGACACTAGAGGTCATGGAAGATCTGAAATTGGTGAAAGAGCTTTTACCTATGACCTATTGGCAGATGATGTCTATCAAGTATTAAAAGAGATAACGAATGAAAAAGTAATAGTTATTGGTTACAGTGATGGAGGGTTGATTGGTTTTAAGTTTGCCACAAAATATCCTGAGCTAGTAAACAAAGTTATCTGCCTGTCCGGTATAATATTCTCCCCCAAGGATTATCGAGAAAATGCCATGAAAGGACTGGAAAGCCAAACTGGAGACTTTTTTGAAAAGGAACTTCCAGAATTGGTTAATAAACAAAAAGCCTTGATGCCAGAGCCGACCAGATGGAATGATTTTGTGGAAAAATTGAAAAGCGCTTGGTTAAATCCGATTTACTTTAATGAATCAGAAGTACTAAAATCTAAATTCCCTCTTTTAATTATCTGCGGTGACCGAGACGAGTGGGTTAGTTTAGAAACAATTATTAAGAACTACAGACGCTTTAACAATGCTCAAATTTCTGTAATTCCAAATTGCGGACATGAGTTATTAGAAAGAACTGACGAATTATTGAGTTCCATTTTGCCTTTCTTGAAAATCTGATTCATTCAATTTTTAATTACTTTATTGTGTAGAACTAACTGCCGCACACAACAAAATGTTTCTTCAATGGTGCGGTGAGGCGTAGCCAACGTTTATACCTCCGTTCAACGTTTGGTGTCGGGGACAGGACGCGGCTTCGGAAGCGCACCACTGCAGAAACACAAACGTTATCGGTAAGATTTTGGAGAAGCAAAAGTATTGAAATAATATGACAGAGAATAAACCTCGATTATTAGACCAAGGCGGCATAGCGGTCTTGAAGTGTCAGGACCAGAATCCACCGGGAGCAATCATGCTGATGAAGTGGGCGCTCACACTCGCAAGCCTGGTCGTCGTTTCGGCGTGCACTTCGGGGACGGCCGAGCGCTCGCCTGACCAACGCGGCACCGCGTCCGAGCTTAAAGCGCTCCTGGACGAGGCCGTCGCCTCTGGCATTCCCGGAATCTCTGCCGCCGTGGCAACGGGTGACAGCATCCTCTGGACGGGGGTTGCCGGTAAAGCGGACCTGCAGACGGGCGCGCCCGTACGCCCCGAGATGCTCTTCGGCATCGGCAGCATTACCAAGACTTTCGTGGCCGTCGTGATTTTGCAGCTGACGGAGGAAGGGCGACTGGATCTCAATGCCACGGCGGCGAGTCTGCTGGGGGCGGCGGTGGATGGAATACCCAATGCGGAGAAAGCCACACTAGCGCAGCTACTTAACCACACTGGAGGAGTGCGCAGCTGGGAGGACGATCCCGCCTGGATCCACGAGGGTCGGGGCGACCGGCTCGAGCCGGCCCGCATCTGGGACAAGACGGCGACGCTCCCTTACATCAAAGGGCAAGCGGCGCTGGCCCCGCCAGGTGAGAAGTTCAGCTACGCGAACACGAATTTCACACTGCTCGGCATGGTCATCGAGAAGGTGACCGGCAATCAGGCGGTGGACGAGATCCATCGGCGGATCCTCACGCCACTCGGCTTGAAGGACATCCATCTTGAAGGCTTCGAGCCCATTCCCCCAGGGCAGCTGGCGCACCGGTATCACTGGGCGACTCCGACCTTCCAAGAGGACGCCGGAGTGAACGCCGCCTTCCCCGAGGTTCGCCCGGGCTTGATTGACGCCAGCAGCTCAAATCTCTCGGTGGAGTGGACGGCCGGTGGGATGGTGGCGACAGCGCGGGACCTCGCGCGCTACGCCGCGGCGCTACGCGATGGCCGACTGCTCAAGCCTGCGAGCATGAAGTTCATGACCGAGTGGTCTCCGGCGGGCGAAGGGGAACAGGTGGGGCACGGCCTATTTCGCAGCGCGTATTCGGGCGATCTCGCGGTCATCGGGCATGACGGCGACGTGCTGGGGTTCACTGGATCGTTCTACTGGGTCGAGGGCGCAGACGTGGTGGTGGCCGTGGTCAGTAACGTGGGATCGATGCACTCGACGAGCGCCGGCACTGGCTCCGCCGCGGCGGGGAACGTGCCAGGGACGGCGTACCTGGTGGCAAAGGACAAACGGTTCATCGACCTGGCGATGAAAGTGGCGGCAACAAGATGACGGAGGCGCAGCGTCTGTCTGCCCGTTCGTGCGTAACCGTGAACGGCAATGGGTCAACCCTGAGCTGCCGCAAACGGAGCATTGCAATCTACGCGACCGTCCTTTGCGCCAGTGTGCTCAGATACTGCGCCCAACGGGGCCGCGCCTCCTTTTGCTCGTGGCTCCCGTGTGCCGCCTAACATTGCTTGCAACTGACAGCCGCTCGAAGGTGTGCCCGCTCCGCTCGCTGCTATGTGATGCGGCTGTAGCTGAAGCTTGTCGTTAGCAAAAAAGAAGAAAATAAATGAGGAATATCAAAAATCCAACCGATAACACAGGCTATATGCCATTAAAACGGCACATAGCCTTAACCGTTAGCAATAATATTTAATAGTAAAATTGTATTTTGGTATTCTAATCCAACCTAATTATGAAAAAATATCTTATTATCATTCTCGTATTAATTATAACTGCATGTAAGTCAAATCCACCATCAATTGAGATCATTGCCGAAGACTATGTAAAATTGGTTTTAGAAATTGGACAATATGATAATGCCTTTGTTGATGCTTATTTTGGGCCAGAAGAATGGAAACCCACAGAACCACAATCTGAAACATTACCTCTAGACAATTTTGTACAACGAGCCAATACATTGATAAGTCAATGTGATGCATTACTTGTTTCAGATAACCTAAATTTGGAAATTGCTCGAATTAACATGCTTAAAAAACAACTAATTGCTGTTAGAACGAAAACCGAAATGATAGGTGGTAAGACATTTCCATTTGATGAAGAGGCTAAATTACTTTATGACGCAGTACCTCCACATTTCTCGGTGATTCATTTCAATAAATTATTAGTTGGATTGGATAGCCTATTGGCTGGCGAAGGTGATTTACCTAAGCGGTATAATAATTTTATGGCCGAGTTTATTATTCCGAAAGAAAAGCTTGATACAGTGTTTAGAGTTGCTATAGACGAATCTAGAAGAATTACAAAAAACTATTTTAAACTACCCGAAAATGAAAATTTTGTTTTGGAATATGTAACTGATAAGGTTTGGAGTGGTTATAATTATTATCAAGGTAATGCTCAAAGTCTGATACAAATAAATACTGATTTTCCTATTTATATTAGCAGAGCTATAGATTTAGGCAGTCATGAAGGTTATCCTGGGCACCATATTTATATGATGCTTACAGAGCAAAATCTAGTAAATACAAAAGGTTGGATGGAATATTCAGTCTATCCTTTATTTTCGCCATTGTCCCTTATAGCAGAAGGCAGTGCTAATTATGGTATCGATGTTGTTTTTCCTGGTGATCAAAGAATAGAATTCGAAAAGGAACATCTTTTCCCAATTGCAGGCATAGATGCAAGCAAAGCTAATATGTTTTATGAAATACAAGATATAAGGAGCAAATTAGACTATGCAGTAAATGAGACCGCAAGAGCATACCTTAATGGGGACCTCTCACGTGAGAATGCGATAAAACAAATTGAAAAGTACAGTCTTTATACACCAGAAAAAGCCGAACAAAGCTTGCGTTTTATTGAAACAAACCGCAGTTATGTAATTAATTATAATTTAGGAAAAGATTTAGTTGCTAAGCATGTTGAGTTGCTAGGGGGTTCTTACAGTAATCCTGAAAAACGATGGGAAGTTTTTAAAGAACTGTTAAGCAATCCTTATTCTGCAAGTACTTTGAAGAAAGAATAAGCTAACCAATTAGGATAGCATTTGCGTTAATTGATTCTCTTGATAAATTATAGAAAAATAAGTAAGATAAACTATTGCTAACACCGTATAAAATTAATTGCTAGTGCCAGCCTACTTACGAAAATCCTCGCGGATTTTCTATTCGGTTCGTATTTGCTAAATTAGGTGCTTTAACACGCAACTAATCTTATACAAATACGTTATGCTGAATTAAAAAAAAGCCAGTAAAAAAATGAAGATAAGAATTGCACAATTAATTGTAGATACAAATATCGATTCAAACAGAGATAAAATATTAAAAGAAATCTCTCAAACAAAAGAAGACGAATGGATAGTCTTTCCAGAAGCTATTTTGAGTGGATATTACCCTTCAGAAAAAGAATACACGAAAAAGCTTGATAGGGATAAAATTAGAACTTATTTAAAGGAGATAGAGGAGCATGTGATTGAAAAACGATGTCATTGTTTGCTCGGATCTGCATCAACGATAAATCAAGTTTGGTATAATTCAATATATTTTTTTAGCTACTTAAGCAAGTCCAAGAGACATGATAAAAAATATCTATCAAAGCTTGATAAAACTCACTTTGTTTCAGGCGAAAAGTTGAAGAAATATAGTTTAGGTGATATCGACTTTGGAATGTTAGCTTGCAGAGAATTGATATTTCCCCAAGAATGGATTTCGTTGAAGCAATCTGGGGTTAAAATAGTATTTCATCTTAATAATGCAATTCAACCACACGACATATTGTGGAAACACATACTCATTTCGAGAGCGATTGAAAACTCCATTTTTGTGGTTAGCGTAAATAATGGTGAAAAACTTCAGAAATTAGGTTCATATATAATCAAGCCGAACGGTAAAATCATTGCTGAAACCAATACTGGATGCGAAGAAACAATTTCGGTAGATATAAACCTGAATGAAGTGACTGACGACCTAAGTAAAAGAGAAGATTATTAAAAATTAAGAAATGAAAACTCAGCATAACAACAGTGTATGATCAATTTAAATTTGATTAATTATTTTTAAAGGTAAATTTAAACTGCTCATACACTGTCGTTGTATGCAATTCAAGACATCTGAATAAAAAGAAGGTTCATTTTTGCAGCTTCGGCATCTGGCGAAGGATCATTCTGTGTGAGGAAGAAAAACAGGACAGCTAAGGAAAAAATTGTACTAACCCCCTATAAGACTGGACAAGAATCTGAAAACAGATTTATAACAGTTAAATTAGGGAACTATGTCAAGAGTAAAAAGATCATTCACACCAGAAGAGCGCTTAAGCCTTCTACAAGAAGCAGAGCGGGAGGGTTATATGGAAACCTGTCGCAAGTACAACTTATCGCCAGCGCTATTATCGAAGTGGAAGCAGCGGTATTTGGCCAAAGGCGCAGAAGGCCTCAAGCCAGCGTATAAGCGCGTAGATCCAGAGGTTCGCGCTTTGGAAGAAGAGAATGAGCGGCTGAAACGAATCATCGCCAGGCAAGCTCTTGAGATAGAAGTAAAGTCGGAGCTTCTAAAAAAAACTCCTATCCAACCCAAGAAAAAGTGATGCTGACCAAACGATTCTCGGGCCGTGTACCTGTTCAGCTGCTTTCAAGTTGGCTGCAATTGCCAAGGAGCACATTTTACTATAAGCCTCACTGTGGACAACGGGGCATGAAGCCCAGCACACATACACTTCACCATGGATTACCTGTGACCAACGAAGAAGTGGTTGATAAAATCAAGACCTTGATCAGTGGTCCGTACAATGCCTACGGTTATCAGTCTATCAACGATGATTTACGTGCATTGGGTTATTTGATTAATCACAAGAAAACCTATCGGCTCATGGACTTGCATAAACTTCTTCTTGGAAAGGTGATCAGAACCAGTGGCAAACGTAATTGGGTACAGTACCGGAAAATACTGGCCAGCCAACCGCTGGAATATTTATGTCTCGACATCAAGTACGTATGGGTACACGGTGAAGGTCGGTGGTACTACTTACTATCGATCATGGATGTGTTCAGTCGTAAGATTTTGCATTGGATTTTTCAGAAGAGTGTTCGCAAAATGGATGTGATCAACATGTTTCGTTGGCTACATACCGTTTACAACCTGAAGGGAGTAATTATCAGAAATGATAATGGCTCTCAGTTCCTGGCCAATCAGGTTCGGAGTTTTCTGGTTCAGCTTGAAGCTAGGCAGGAATTTACTCACATAGCCACACCAGAGGAAAATGCATACATCGAAGCATTCCACAGCATCCTTCAACGTGAGCTCATTGAGCGTTTTGAATTTAGTAGCTTTTACGAAGCCAAACAGCATCTGGAAAAGTACATGCAGTGGTACAACTATGAACGAAAACACAGAAAACTAGGGCGCATAACTCCGCACAAGAAATGGTCAATAGGTCTTTCCTGTTCAACTGATAAGCAGCGCGACCAGGTGGCTGGAGCGGCCCTGTCAAGGCCGAATGATTCCATAAAAAATCAAACACAAAATCATTCGTTTTGTGCCAGCCTTGACACGGCTGATTCAGACACCTATTTTTGCTTAGAAGTTGAACAGGAAAACCGGCAAGCACTACACATTGTAAACAACGATTCTGTCCAACTTATAGGGGGTTAGTACA
>JAOUDZ010000004.1 GCA_029858965.1 Cyclobacteriaceae bacterium | reverse complement strand
GTCTGGTAACGGGCCACCTTTTTAAATTCTCAATACTCATTCCCTTATATACTTCACCTTGTACCCGTTTGGAGAAGTATTCCTCTTTCTTGACAAATTTTACCCTAACTATTTAATCATTCTGTGCTGCGCTAATTAGATAGATCCCGTTGCTAGATAATTTAAACTAAGTTCAATCGTATTGCCAGCGCTTTCAAAATGCCAAACTTTTGATCCTGTAATATTGCGTAGTTCTAAACGCATTCCTTCCTCCGGGTGAAAAGAATTTATCTCTATCATAATTTTGTCAGCAGTTGGATTTTGGTAGTTGCTTACAGCTTGATTTACCAACTCTTCTGTTGCTGTGACTAGCTCAACCGTCTAAGGTTGAGTAGCTGTGGCCGCCCGAAAGTTTTGATTACCAGGCACAGTGGCTGTAATTGTTGCCTGACCCTCGCCAACCAGCGTTACAACATTTCCTGAAATTGTGGCGATAGCCTGATTGCTGCTGGTGAATGTAACAGGGAGACCAGAACTAGAACTTGCTATTAATTGTCACCGCAGATCTGGCAATGGTAGCAATGGATGAGTTACTGCTGGAAAAAGTGACCGACAATCCGGATGTTGCTGTTGCTACCAAATCGAATGGAGCATCTCCAAAAGTCTTTTGCGGTATTGTGTTAAATGTAATTTGCTGATCGAGTGTTTGTGCCCTGGATGAAAGCACGGGCACAAGAATGTTGAATACTAGCAAAATGGCAAGGATTGTAAATTTCATACAACGGTTAGATTTTGCGTAAATCCGCGCGTTTCACCAGCGGACGCTGGAAACGCTAATCGCACAAGCGTCCGCTGGTGCGAGGTGGTGAGCTGACGCCAGAATCTACGATCAACTTAACAAACTCTCAAGGAGTATAAGCATATACTATGGTGATAATACTTCCCCCAATTTCAGAATCTACCACAGTACCGTTAATCAAGATTTCCCCTGATATTTCAACGTCGGAAGTCGCATGAAGGGTTAGCGTCTCGGCGTCATCAAATTTTGAATCAAAACTTAACTCCCAAGGTAGCGCACTATTAAGATTTGTGTTAATTCCATCCGCATTGGTGTACTCAATACTTGCTATTCCTGAAATTACTCCTGTCCCGCTAATCTTGTAAGTAATGGTATCCGGTTTGCCAGCAGGCTCATCGTCACTTCCACAGCTGGTTATTAGAGTCACAGCAACCAGCAAGATCATAATTCGACTTATCACCTTTGATTTCACAGGTTGGTAATAATTAAGATTTACATTAAAATAAGTCCTTAAGACTCAATAGTCTATAAATACCCGGCCAGTCGGCCATTTCTGAAGAATAGGAATAGTATCAACAATATCATTGATGAATAAATCTTGACGCGTTCATGTTTTGTAACGCCTCCCAAAGACCCACTTTTCAGCCAGGCCACTGCGCAGTGTATATTTTTAAACATCGTCCTATTACAACTGATTGGCTGTATGCTCACTTACTGCACAGCCTCAATTTTCACATCCGCAGTGAAGACAACTGCAAGTCCTTGATAAAAGGCTGTGAATAAACACGCTTTCCAGTGGCCTTGTAAAGGGCATTGGCAAGCGCTCCCATCACTGGCGGAAATGGTGGCTCACCCAGGCCCGTTGGATCTATTTCATTTTTCACAAAATGCACATCAATGGCTTTTGGTGCTTCACGATGGCGTATCAGGCGATACTTGTCATAATTACTTTGATCGGGTGCGCCATCAGTGAAAGTCAAACCGCTGTACATAGAATGGCCTATACCGTCAACACTTCCTCCTTCCACGAGATTCTTGGCAGCGATTGGATTCACTACAATACCACAATCAACTGAACAATGTACTTTTTCAACCCGCGGCGTACCATTTTCCATCACGAGGTCAATCACGTGTGCTACATAGCTATTGTGACAGAAATAGGCAGAAACGCCGCGAAATACCCCCGGTGTTTCTTCCCCCCAGTTTGACTTTTCCTTTACCAATGATAGCACACCGGCGTAGCGATCCGCTTCATAATCATTATTTTCCCCTACAGGGTTACTCTTTGCGCGCTCCAAAAGTTCCAGACGAAACGAAATGGGATCTTTGCCCGCAGCTTCCGCTACTTCATCCAGGAAAGACTGTTCAGCTCCGGCAATGAAATTAGATCGCGGCGCCCTAAATGCACCTATGCTGATATTCGACGGGATAGACCACTCCTCTGCAACATAATTCTCCACTGCGCCAGCCGGGAAGCGGTTGGCGAACAGCGGGCTTTCAGGAATACCTCCTGCACGAACCTGGAATCCAATGAGGTTGTTATCAGCATCCAGCGCCGCCCGGTATAGTGCATGATACGATGGCCGAAAATTACCATCCGTCATGTCGTCTTCGCGGGCATAAATAAGCTTAATAGGTGCCTTCATCTTTTGAGAAATTACGCCAGCTTCAACCAGAAAGTGCCCATATAGTCTCCTGCCGAATCCTCCCCCCATGCGTGTCATTTGGATGTCCACCTTTTCCAACGGCAACCCAAGACGGGCTGCTACACTTTTCTCCATGTACTCCGGCGTCTGAACGGGCCCAGCCAATTCAGCCATGTCGTCGGTGACATGGGCAAAAAAGTTCATCGGCTCCATCGTGTTGTGGGCAAGAAAAGGCGCGGAATAACTGCGTTCAATAACCTTCGCTGCCTTTTTGAATGCCGCCTCGGGGTCACCATCCTTGCGAACAACCTTTCCGGGTATCGCAGCGTATTCAGCCATTTTTTGCATATGCATGGTTGTGTTCTCAAGACCGGCAGGAACTTTAACCGCCATCTTATTTCCAGTCATAAAATGCGCATATGTTTCATCGTAACTTTCAAATGGCTCCCACGCTAACTTTAGCGCCTTGCGGGCATTCATCACCTCCCAGGTTGTGTTGCCTACCACCACCACAAGATCATTGAAAGCTGTCGCATCAAACATATGTTTTGCGTAGCTGTCCTCGTATGTCTTTATGGTGAAAATATCTTTGATCCCAGGCATTGCCCTGGCCGCTGAGTCATCAACACTTTTCAATCTCAAGCCAAATGCCGGTGGATGTGCTATCATGGCGATGAGCATTCCATCTTTCCGATAGTCCAACCCGTACAACGGCTTGCCTGTCGCAATTTTCAAACCGTCCACATTTTTTCTGGGTGTACCAATAATCTTGAAGTCTTTGACATTCTTCAGTTCCACTTCTTTTGGTACAGGAATTTTAGCAGCTGCAGCAGCCATTTCGCCATATCCCGCGGACTTACCACTGGGAGCGTGGCGTAGCGTACCTGCCTCCGTCGTAATTTCATTTACCGGGACCTGCCATGCGGCGGCAGCAGCTTCGCGGAGCATCTGCCGCGCCGCGCAGCCTGCGGTCCTGAGCCCTATCCAGCTCTGCCTGATGGACTGGCTTCCGCCGGCTAGCTGCCTGGTGAATATATCGGTGTTCAACGGAGCCTGTTCAACTATAACTTTCATCCAGTCCACATCCAGCTCTTCCGCGACAAGCATAGGCATTGATGTCTTCACATTTTGTCCAATTTCAGGATTTGGTGACATAATGGTGACGACGCCATTTTCTCCAATTTTCAGATAACCGTTCAACTCAAACCACTCTTTCGGCATGGTCAACGCCTCTTCTGGCTTGGATTCACAGGACATCAGCCAATTGAATCCTAGCATCAAGCCTCCGCTTGCCAGCGCTGAGGCCTTCAAAAACGATCTCCTTCCTATGGTAGTCTTTACGATGGTCATGTTGGACGCTTTTTAGTTTGTCAAATCGTATTGGCGGCAGTTTTAATGGCTGCCTTAATTCTGACGTATGTGCCACACCGGCAAATATTTCCGTTCATCGCGGCCTCAATTTCCTCGTCTGTTGGATGGGGGTTGCTGTTGAGCAATGAAACCGCGCTCATGATCTGGCCAGACTGACAATAGCCGCATTGAGGTACGTCATTTTCCAGCCAGGCTTTCTGTACCGGGTGATCGCCATTTTCTGACAGACCCTCAATGGTAGTGATCTCCTTATTCTCAGCCGCAGAAGCTGGTAGCTGGCAAGAGCGTACAGCGTTTCCATCAAGCAGGATGGTGCACGCTCCGCACGCCGCGACGCCGCATCCAAACTTCGTTCCCACAAGATTCATGTGATCGCGCAACACCCAAAGCATAGGTGTTTTGGGGTCAACGTCAACAGCCTGCGTTTTCCCGTTTACATTCAGGTTAATAGATGCCATGATATTCTGATTTTTTTTCCAATTGAGTCTTTTCACTTCGAATTTAATTAGGGATTACAAATATCTTGTTACAAAATTCAAATAAGTAGAATCCGGTGAGCACCTCAGAGAGAAGTATTCCTTGAGTAAAAGGCTTTAATAATCTAAAATTCAATGACTTAAAATCATCTTACTATAGTTTTACATTAGTTACTTAAATTATTTGCGTCACCTAATACACCGTAGCGACTCCATGAAAACAACACTATGCTCCCGCCCTTTCATCCTTATTCTCCTGGTGACCGTATTTCTTGGTCAATGCACGAAGGCACAAGAGTCCCTGAAGGAAAGTGCAAATGACACAGCACTGGATAAGCAGGTGAAAGCTTTTCTAAAAAAGCATGCCGGAAAATGGCATGACCTGAATATCCCCGTTTCCGATGGGGAATTGTTGTACAAAATAATCGTCGACAACGGTTACACACAGGGATTGGAGATTGGAACGTCAACCGGGCATTCCGGTATCTGGATTGCCTGGGCGCTGAGCAAGACCGGAGGAAAACTCATCACCATTGAAATCGACGAGTCAAGACATCAGCAGGCACTAGCCAATTTCAAAGAAGCCGGTTTATCCAAATTTATTGATGCACGATTAGCCGATGCGCATGAATTGGTCAAAACGGTCGACGGCCCATTTGATTTTGTATTCAGTGATGCCGATAAAGGCTGGTATACCAATTACTTCAAGGATGTAGCGCCAAAATTAAAATCAGGTGGTTGTTTTACGGCACACAATGTTGACTCCACCACCCGTGGAATGTCCGGTACGAGAGCGTACCTGAAGTACGTCCTCAGTCTGGACAATTATACGACGACCGTTGACCGTGTCGGTGGCGGTGTGGCGATTAGTTACAAACATTGATTCAACAAATAGCCAGTCGTTTTCCATCTGGCCACTACATCGCCAAGGAAGCAAAGAAGTTTACCACAAAGCATTTGGCTCTAGAAAACTTGAAAGCAAGACAATGCTGAAGAAAGATGATATCTTCAGCATGGCCTAGATGACAGAAGCCTTACCCGCAGTTTCAATATTAAAGCTTTGCAATACCTTCACACAGTTGAGGTTGGAGCAGCAAAGTCCTGCGAAGGTTGCCATCACCACCAGGCGCAAGTGTCCGCATGTGCATATCCCATCTCAAGTGCCTGCGTGAATTAAATCAAGCCCAACGAGCTGATGCAAGCTTCGCCAGCAGACGCTGGAATCCTTGAGCGCACAAGCGGACGCTTGCGCGAGATAGGCCAACCTGGCGTCTATTTGGATTCCATTTGTTCAATGCCAGTCCATGTTTCTGTTTCACCCATCTCAAGCACTTTGACAATTTTCTGATAGAAGTGATTTGCACTTCGATCCCCGGGAAAAATTGCGAGACACTTTGCGATGTTGGCCTTTGCCATGGTGAATTCTTTTTGATAATAATGATCAACACCACTTTGAAAATGAGCGGAACTCTCAGCTTTCAGGTTTCTGATTTCCGGCAAGTCGCCGTCAAAACACTCGTACAGACCTATAGCTTTTTTTTTGCCTTTTACCTGAACCAGACCATGGTATCGAAATTGAAAACCTGGCTCAGAAATCTGGTCATTGGTGCTCAATATTCTCTGATGACTTTCTTCACTGAGCAGAATGCTGGTACCAAAATACTTGGTAAGGCTCTCAATTCGTGAAGCAGTATTAACGACATCGGCAATGGTGGTAGCATCCATTCTCTTTGCATCACCGATTATCCCCATTACCAGACTGCCAGTGTGAAAACCAATTCCCATATTAATTTCGGTTGAGCCATTTGCCAATCTTTGAATATTGTATTGATGCAATTGCTGCTGCATAGCTATAGCCGCCTTCAATGCGTCAGTAGGTTCATGAGGAAAAAGAGCCATAATGCCATCGCCAAGATACTGATTAATAAAGCCCTTATGCTGATGAATAATCGGACTCATCAACCCATTAAATATCCGGATAAATTGAAAATTTTCTTCTGCTGTCATGGCTTCTGACAACCCCGTATAGTTGCGAATATCTCCAAACAATACAGTCACCTCCCGCTCAACATGATCTCCAAGCTCAACGTCAGTAATATGCTTGCGTCCAAGGGATTTAATAAACTCATAAGGAACGAATCGATCGGTCGCTGCAAAAACCTCTCTAAGTTCTTTGGCCGCTCTCTTTTCGATTTCCATTTGCTTTTCAAGCGCCATTCGCCTCTCCTGGTAGAGTCCTTTGGCCTTGAGCCCAACGATAATTGCGAAGACCAGTATGAACACGAATTCACCGAACTGAACAAACGCATAGGATGAAGACATCCCATTATCAAGAAATGTTAATTCATACAAGGTAACTTTGTTGCTTACGATATCCCGGATAGACACAATATTATAAGCTACTGCGCTTAACGCCGGGAAGACAGTGGAAATTGTCAATAACCAGGTGTGTTTAACCTTTCGAAAGATTCCATAAAAGGGAATTATGAAAACCAGGGCAAATGCCACCGCAGCTAATAGAAGTCCGATACTGGTATGAAACTGAAACAGACGATGGTCATTCTGGGGAGAAAGATTGAACCATTTTACAATTTCATAGTTATAGATCATCATCCCTGCAGAAAGTATCAACCATAGCACCTCAAACCACAGGAAGTAGCTCAGATATTTCCTGCTTCGCTTGATAAGGCTACCCAACTCGACATATTCTGCCACAAAAAAAATAGCACCTATCAGGATCAGCTGTACGGAAAGGTTGGCGAGTATAACTTGATACACCTGTAGTGTAGGAAACAGTTGCAGCAGACTATCCTGCGGGTAAGTAAATCCGTCATAAAGGAAATTTCCCAGGGAGAGCAGGAAGAAATAGAAAACAATTTTTTCTCGAATTAAGAAAAAGATTACGACCCCATAAATTGCTTGCGCTAATAGAAACCCCTGGAAAGGTAGGAACCTTGCATTAGAAATCTTCTTTTCCTTATAATCATGCTCATCTACCTGGGCAATAAAAAATGATTGTTCAGGTGGGATGGTCACGCTCGGTAAATCAGCATGAACCCTGGCCAGGATTATAACTGAATCCCCGGCCGCCATATCCAACTTGAAATAATTATTAGGATCCCTAAATGATTTTTGGTGGTAGTTACTTCGCAGCCCATTGTGTTGCACTTTGTAGTGTCCGACTTGATTTGGCAGGTAAAGATCAATACTGGTCCATCGTTGCAAATAGAATAGATAAGTTTCATCGGTAGGTTCTGTGTTGATCACCAGGACCCGTAACCAGAAAGTATCCTGACAATTGTAAGCCTGAAGAGAATTGAAACGGCCCTCGGTCCTCCAGCGTTCTTCATCCAATACATCATCTAATGAGTAGTCCTGGTCTGTGATATGCTGTACCCCTTCATAAAATCGTGTATGCCTGAAAGGTAATTCTGGGCTGGTCACGTTTGAAAATACTTTGCTCAAACGGCAAGGAATAATGGTTGAATCAAAAGATGGGTCGTATGAACTGTGGGCCGATAAGGAAATAATACAACAAAGAAAAATAATTACTGATCTCATATTCTTTGGCAAATATGATCCACCTATCTAAGGTAAATTAGTCAGCAGGTTTAAAAAATGATTTTCATCAGTTGGATGATGATGAGGTCCTGGCTGAATAATGACCACGCTATTTGCAGTCCATCAACCCAGCCGGAGAAACCGTTCGCCTGTTCCCATCCAATTTGAAATACCCACTTAACTTAAAGCAAGATGCTTTTCACAAGGTCTATCCCATTCCTTCACCAGCGGATGTTGTAACTACTAGCGCACAAGCGGATGCCTGCGCGGGTTGGATATCTCCTACTCCCATTCATAATAATAGTATTCATTAGAAGCCCTTTTTACCGCATCATTAATATTTGAACGGTATAGAATGAAATCCTTGTATGTAAAATCATCCATATACTGAACGGCGGACCCATGATTAAAGCTTATTTCGTTTAAGTTTAGCGAGGGGTACTTCGCTTTGAGCTCCGTGGGCACTTCTTTGATCATGAACTTTAGCTCAGGGATAACTTGTGATCTTGGACTAACGACCTCCCATTCCAGATCACCGCTAGCAGGATTGTCGAAAAAAATGGAGGATTTCAGGTACGGAACGCCGACCATGGCAGAAAAATCGGCTATCAGTGGTTTACTAACGGAAGTTAAGGGTTGGCCAAAATAAGGATTATACTCCATGGCGGATCCCAATTTATAATAGGTTCTCGAATAATTGTCCTGTTTGAAACTTATGACGGTCCGGTATAAATCAAAACCATTTATCTCGCCAAATCCGCCGAACATATTGCCATCGTTATCAACCCGCTCAGAGATAATATAACCCGTATTAGCAGCATCATCTCCGATCTTATATCCATAGAATCCTATGTAGGTATATATACTTTCTGTAAAATATAAAGTGAATTCTTTCTCGACTTGCTTAAGGTCCAATTCGGCGTCAAGTGTTATTTATGAACCTGAAACCGGTGCCATAATTTCAGTGTAATAAGCGTGCCTGTATTTAGAAAATGAAAGAATCAGATTTGAATTATTATCAGTTAACGCCACGGCCACATCTACCGTTGTTCCTGACATTGTCATGGAAGTAATCTGATTTCCCATTGGTCCGGAGATTTTGATATTATCACTAAAACTAACATCGGATTGGTCCGGATAATTGAGAATTTTTATTTGTACTTCGCCTGTTACATTGGCCTCAGTGTGATTTTCCGGCAGCGGATTAACTAACTTCCAGGAGCCATTCGCATCCACTTCGTTGAATGTCGTTAGCGTAAGGTAAGGCTTGTCTGACCGTTGGTCAACAGCTAAGAAATGTATATTGAAATTGTTTTTAACCTCGGTGGTGGATTCCAGCTGCACTTCATCACCGGGTATGAATGATCTGCCATCAAGTAATTCCCCGTTTGAATCGGTCGCAAAAACCCAATTCTCTATCATCCCTCCAGTATAGGCTGGGTCTACTGAAATCGTGTAGAATGTCTTCGGTAAAGTCTTTGGCAGAATTTCGGGTAGCGCGTCTTCATTGCCACAACCAGCAAGAGAGATCGATACTGTGATTATTGGTATTAAACAATATTTCATGTTGGTATAATCGATATAGACCTATGAGATTCCAGTTGGCGCTGACAGGATAATATAATTAGCCAACTCCATCAATGCACATCTGGTGCAAGCGTCCGCGTGATTCAGAACAACATAATTCGCCCAATTGAACAAAGATCATTATTTGAGCACAAAACCATTGGGTATAGTAGCACTTTTTTTCACGACCACTATTCCTCCAGAAATTACGTATAAATCAGTTTCCTGGTTTTCCAAATGGTCCCCACCTATTATGGTTACATTATCTCCGATCCTGCAGCTTTTATCAAGAATTGCATTTTCAATGTGACACCCTTCTCCAATCCCCATCAGGACGTCTATTAGGTGGTCCTGGATTTCTATAAGCGTTTCATAATAGTCACTGCCCATCATGTATGTCCTGATCACAGTGGTTCCTTTTCCTATTCTCGACCTGATTCCAATGACTGATTTCTCAATTTTCGCAGCATGAATGATGCATCCGTCAGCGATGACGGACTCCTCTATCATCGTGCCTGATATCTTCGAGGTAGGAAGTATTCTAGCCCGCGTATAGATTCGCTGTTTATTATCGAACAGATTAAAGCTTGGAATATGATCGGTCAAACCCAGGTTAGCCTCAAAAAAGGAATCGATATTTCCGATGTCCGTCCAATACCCTTCAAATTGATAACCGAGTACCTTGTGTTTTCCGATCGACTGCGGTATGATTTCCTTTCCGAAATCATTGGTACTTGGGTCGTCCATAAGCTCAATCAGCAAATCCTTATCAAATACGTAGATGCCCATTGAGGCCAGGTACAAACGTCCTGACGCCTGCATCTCATCACTTACTTCGGAATTCCATTTTAGGATTTCCTCCGCATTTGGTTTTTCAACGAAGCTAGTGATCAAACTGTCATTGTCGGTCTTTAAAATACCGAACGATGTGCCATCTGCTGCCGTTACCGGTTGCGTAGCGACCGTAATCCTTGCGCCGCTATCAATGTGTTTTTGGATGAGGTGATTGAAATCCATCTGGTACAGCTGATCGCCTGAAAGGATCAATGCATATTTGAATTCATGCTTGAGAAAGTGATGCATGCTTCGTCGCACAGCATCTGCGGTCCCCTGGAACCAATCCTTGCTCGTCATAGTTTGTTCCGCGGCGAGGAGATCCACAAAAGCGTTGCTGAAAAAGCTGAAATGATAGGTATTCTTAATGTGGCGGTTTAGCGATGCAGAATTGAACTGGGTAAGCACAAACATCCGGTAGATCTCTGAATTAAGACAATTGGATAACGGGATATCCACCAGTCTGTACTTCCCGGCTATGGGCACAGCGGGTTTAGAGCGCTTGGCAGTTAAAGGGTATAAACGCGATCCCTGGCCTCCGCCAAGAATGATCGCTAAGACATCAGTTTTTAGCATGTTTCAATATTGTTTTGTATAAGTCTTCAGTTTGTTTGGCAATTGCCTTCCAATCAAAGTATTGTTCTACCCTTTTTCTACCGTTAGTGCCCATGGTTTCTCTCAATTGCTCAGCTGCCATCAATTTATTAATGCCCGCTGCAAGATCCCTTGAAAACTTATCCGGATGAGAGGCTTCAAAGGGGGCCGACTTTTCCTGTTCAAGAGGAACCAGGATTCCCGTTTCACCATCGACTACGACCTCTTTGATACCACCGACACTACTCGCTACCACCGCAGTATTACAAGCCATTGCTTCAATATTAATGATACCAAAAGGCTCGTAAATCGAAGGGCAGCAGAATACAGCTGCATGGGAATACAACTGGATTATCTCTTTTTTGCTCAACATTTCAGGTATCCAAATCACATTTTGCCTGTTTTGCTGAACCTTTTCAACACTGTTTTTCATTTCACGGCCGATGTCTTCCGTGTCAGGAGCTCCGGCGCACAAAACAATCTGAGTTTCATTGTCGATATATTTTATGGCGTTCACCAAATGGATAATACCCTTTTGTCGTGTTATGCGCCCCACGAAAAGTACGTAGGGTTTGGATTTATCTATCTTGTATTTGTCCAATGCTGATGATTCGCTCGTGATGTTGTATTCGTCAAGGTCTATGCCATTGTATATCACGCTAACTTTATTTTCTTCGACATTAAAGTGTTTCAGCACGTCTTGTTTGGTTTCTGCTGACACAGCGATGACAGCATCGGCCATTTCAATGGCCGTCTTTTCAATCCAGGACGAAGCATCGTAGCCTCTACCCAATTGTTCCTTTTTCCATGGCCTGAGGGGCTCCAGGGAATGCGTGGTCACTATAAGGGGTGTTCCATAGCAGAGTTTTGATAAAATGCCCGCAAACTGGGCGTACCAGGTATGGCAGTGTACGATGTCGGCATCCATCACTCCGCTATTCATTTGAACGCAGGTATTCAGCGTATTAAAGATGGGAGCAATTTCGGTTTTGGTATTTTCAAGATGAAGCTCATCCGCTTTGAACCCCAGAATTCTCAATTGATCGTTTTTAGTGTCTTGATCGCCAAAGCATCGCACTTCAACATCCATTAGCCTGGATAATTCACGGGCAAGATACTCCACATGAACGCCGGCACCACCGTAAACATAAGGCGGGTATTCCCTGGTACAAAAGAGTACTTTCATGGCGTGCTATTTCAAGTAATTATAACAAATAAAATGTCAGTATGTGTCGGCAAATGCATTTTATTGAATCGTCCCGTAAAAAGGTAAGCCTCGTATAAATCGTGCCTGAAAGGGATCTCGCGCGACACACCAGCGGACTTGCGGTGTTGAGCGCAAAGCGGAGGCATTGACCCGCCAACGGGATACGAGACTAAGACAGAATAAGGAAAAACAGCAGTATTCTATAGATCTTAAAATTCACTGAATTTAAATTTCTGTCCAGCGACAGATGCCTCATACATCAACCCTCCTTTTTGCATTGTAAAAACCAGAACACCCTCGGTATATTTAGCGTTAGCAGATGCTCCGGCCGTTGCAGCCACCGCAGAAACCTGGGCGGAAAATTCAATGTTATTTTGCTTGAAACGATCCATATCTTCCTTGGACTCGAAAAATATGATTTCTCTATAGGCTTGTCCTCCCCATTGAAACCCAATGCTGATTTGCGTTAATTTTGCCATACCAACCATTTCATCCTTTTCATATGCGACGCCATTTCCAGCGGCTCCGCCAACAACCGCAGCACCTTTGCCTACATTTGGAAAAATGACATACCCGTAGGCATTGCTAAAATGCTTTTTCATTTGCCAATCACTTTTAAGAAACTCTTTTTTTGCCATTTCAGCATCCTCGATAATGGCATTTTTCTTTTCTTCAGTTTGAGCAACCGCGGAGAACATAACAAAATTGAACAGCGTAGCGATATAGATTTTCTTCATCCTTCTGTATTTGGTTATTTATTTGAGCGTGAAACTAGTATTTTTTTTTGTTTTCCAGGACTTCTGATTTCACGTTATACTATTTTTTTTCGACGGCTAAGTGAGAAGGATGTGCCGCAATTTCCTAATATTCAGTATCCTTTTTCTTTCCCACCCCAACACCAACTGACACAAGCGTCTCGCTTGTGCCCACATTACTTCAAGTGTCCACTTGGCTAGGAATAAACATAATTTGAGATGAATATCTCGTGTATACCCTCGCGTTTCACCAGCGGACGCCGAAACCCCCTGGCGCACAGCGGACGCTTGCGCGAGCAGGATTGATTATGTATTGTTTTAATATTCACTGCCTGCAGATAGCGCTGACCGCTAAGTAATTTTTAACTTTGGAGTCTGTGAATTTTAACACGCCTTGCTCATCGCGTTCACGCATACTACACCATGAACAAAAGAATAATAATCAGCCTGTTTTACTTCCTGTCTGTGCTGCATGCCACGATGGTACTGGGAAAAGTCCGTCTTCCCAAGCTGGTCAGCGACGGCATGGTGATACAGCGAGATACGAAACTGAAGATTTGGGGATGGGCAGATGAGCGGGAAAAGGTAGTAATCACTTTTAAGGGTAAAAAATACACCGCAATAACAGGTGTGGATCGTAAATGGCAGGTCTGGCTTACACCTTCGCCAGCGGGCGGACCCTATACTATGGACATTCACGGTAGTGGCGATGGAATTATCATTCGGAATATACTTGTAGGGGATGTTTGGGTATGCGCCGGGCAGTCTAACATGGTCCATTATTTGGATTTGCACAAGGAGCGATATGCCAAGGAAATAGCGGCGGCAAATTATCCGGAGATCAGACAATTTCTGATTCAAACTAACCCGGTCTTACCAGGGCCTGCTGATGATATTCCTGACGGAAGTTGGAAGTCAGCCACGCCTAAGGATGTACTGCGCTTTTCAGTGGTAGCATATTTCTTTGCCAAAAAGCTATACGACAAATATGCTATACCTATAGGGTTAATTAATGCAAGTGTTGGTGGCTCACGGATTGAAGCATGGACCAGTGAAGAGGGACTGAAAGGGTTTCCTGATTTGCTAAACACCATCCAGCAGAACAAGGACAGCAACTATGTTAATGGCGTAAACAGGACCGCATACCTCAGAAGTCAGGAAATCGCAAGAAGGAGGCAGTCAGACAAAGGCTTAGCGGGAATAACACCCTGGTACGACCCCTCCTACCTGCCAAAGAATTGGAAGGCCATGAATATTCCGGGATATTGGGAGGATCAGGGAATACGGGACCTTGATGGAATCGTTTGGTATAGAAGAGAAATGGATATTCCTGTTTCCATGGCAGGTATTCCTGCTCAAGTTGCCCTGGGCAGGATCGTTGATGCTGATTACTTGTATATTAATGGCGAACCGGTGGGCAATACCACTTACCAGTACCCTCAGCGAAGATATGAAGTTCGCGCTGGCCTATTGGTCCAAGGAAAAAATAGCTTGGTAATTCGTGTAATAAACCAAAATGGAAAAGGAGGCTTTGTTCCAGATAAACCCTATTACCTGGCGGCAGGAAGAGACACGATCGACCTTAAAGGCACCTGGTACGCTAAGGTAGGTGCAGTATATGATAGTGTTGGTGTTGATGTCGGAGGAATCATCTTAAGGAATCAACCCACCGCATTCTATAATGGCATGGTAGCGCCATTGACAAATTACGCGGTAAAAGGAATTATCTGGTATCAGGGTGAAAGCAATGCTGACAGGCCAGAAGAATATAAGCGTTTATTGCCTGCATTGATCGCTGATTGGCGGAGGCAGTGGGGACTTGGGGATGTACCATTTTTGTATGTGCAACTGCCAAATTTTATGGACGTAAATTATGTGCCTGCCGAAAGCAACTGGGCACTCATGCGAGATGCACAAAGCCAGGCATTGCGCGAGGTAAATACGGGGATGGTAGTAGCGATAGATCTGGGCGAATGGAATGACATCCACCCGGGAAATAAAAGACCAGTAGGCGAACGCCTGGCGTTGGCGGCGTTGAAGCTTGCGTATCAGGAAAAAAATATCGTTTACTCCGGTCCAGTTTACAGCAATTCCGTGGTAAATGATAATAAGGTAGTGCTTAGTTTCGACCATGTTGGCGGTGGTCTGATTTCCCTGGATGGCGAGGACCTCAAGTGGTTTGCCGTTGCAGGAAGTGATAAAAAGTTCATGTGGGCCAATGCCATTATCCAGCATAACAAAGTCATAGTCTGGAGTGAGCACCTTTCGCATCCTATGTATGTGCGATACGCATGGGCCGATAATCCGGATGGTGTAAATTTCTATAATCAAGACGGGCTGCCAGCCTCACCCTTTGAAGTTCAGGTAAGATAACGACCTTGCTCAAAGCGTCCGGTATTGTATTGAAGAAAAAAATGTCTATGAAAAACGTACTGCTGCTAACACTTCTTCTAGGTCATACCATTAGTAAGGCCCAGTTATCGCAAGCCTCCCGGGATAGCATTTCCAGGATTTCCGTCATGGATCATCAGCAGATGAAACAGCAGCTGGGCATCACCGTCGCCAACAGGCCTGGCCCATCAGGAAACCCGGAGGCACCCAATGCTGCGAACCGAGACGAATCCAAAGTAAATAAGTATGTGTTGCCGGATCCGTTGATACTGAAGAATGGCGTAGCCGTAAAGTCACCAAAAGACTGGTGGGAAAAACGCCGGCCGGAAATCGTAGAAGATTTTGATCGGGAAGTTTACGGTCGTTTACCTAAAAACGTCCCCGCGGTTACCTGGCGTTTGGTTTCCGTAAAAGACACTACCTTGGGCAACTATCCCATAAAAGAAAAAACACTAACGGGAATTGTAGATAACACCTCATTTCCCGGCATAAAGGTGGAGATTGAGCTGGTACTGGTGACACCAATAAATACAAGAGGGCCTGTGCCTGTAGTGATGGAGTTTGGTTTTATCCGGTGGCCCTTTGGAAACATTACGCCAGTGCAGACCAATCGCCTGATTTCCGCTGCCGAACCTGGCTGGAAGGAGCAGTTGATCGCCAGAGGCTGGGGCTATGCGATACTAAATCCCACAAGCATACAGGCAGATAATGGAGCTGGTCTCCGTCAGGGGATCATTGGGTTAGTGAACAAAGGCGAGCCCCGTAGGCCTGACGACTGGGGTGCGCTGCGGGCCTGGGCTTGGGGCGCTAGCCGTGCCGTTGATTATTTCGAGACCGACGCAGATGTAGACGAAAAGCGATTAGCCATTGAAGGGTTATCCCGTTACGGCAAAGCTGCTGTGCTGGCAATGGCCTATGAGCCCCGGTTTTCATTGGCTTTTGTTGGATCCTCCGGTGCTGGCGGTACAAAGATCTTGCGGAGGGTGTTTGGCGAGCAGGTTGAGAATCTCGCTGGCACAGGTGAGTATCATTGGTTTTGTGGCAATTTTATCAAGTACGCAAGTACACTTACTCCGGACGACCTACCCGTTGATGCACATGAACTAGTTGCGCTATGTGCCCCCAGGCCTGTTTTCATAAGCTCAGGATCGCCACAAGTTGAAGGCCAATGGGTAGATGCGAAGGGAATGTTTTTGGGGGCTGTCCATGCAGGTCCTGTTTACAAATTGCTCGGCGGAAATGATTTGGCGACAACAGAATTTCCCATCATTGGCACACCGTTGGTAAGTGGTGATATTGCGTTTCGGCAGCACGCCGGTGGGCATAGTACCGGCCCCAATTGGAGCACCTGGATATCATGGGCTTGCCGGTATTGGGGGGACTGTAAGTACTTTTAATGGGTTGGTTCATGTCAGCAGAAATCCACGGTACGAAGTTTTTGCAGGCAAGCGTAAGCGTCCTGATGAATCATTCACTGTCAGTTTCGCCTTCCAGGATTGCAGAAGCGGTCAAGGTTCCATTAAATAAAAAAGTCACCCAAACCGGGAGACTTTTTTTCTTTAGACATAGTGATTAAAAGTGTTCACTCGCTCCATGGGGGTTTAATTCCATTGGTCCTGGCATATGCAATCAGTTGTCCCAGGTGCTCGTTGGCATGCGAAAGGGCAATCAGGATTGAGGACATATTAGTGTATTCGCCCGGAAAGGGGTATTCGACTTTGGTTGCCATGTCCGCGTCCTTTGCGTTCTTGACGGCATCTACAATGAGGGCGGAGGATTGCTTAAGGGCGGCGGCAATATCCTCCTTTTTTTGCAGGTCCAATTCCAGCGACTCCATTTTGACACCTTCAGGAAGTTTCGCGCCCAGTTTCGTGGCAAAGAAATAATTCGCCGAAATAATGTGCGTCAAGACAGTGCGGACAGATCGTACGCCATCCTGGGGCGTCCATGAATATTTTTCAGCGGGTATCGCCTGGGCAAGTTGCATGATGTGATCTGATGCAAAGGCCAGGGAACCAGAAGCTTCCTTTTGTAGCTGACCTTGACCAAAGGCGCTCATTGAGATGATCAAGCCTGCAAGTGCAAATAGATTTTTCATAGAATTCTAAATTGGTTATACATTAATTGAATAAGACTTTTACAAAGTAGAAAATCATTGACATCATTCCAAAACTGTGTCTAAACCTTACAGGCAATATTGATTTGTGAATTACAATCCCCAAATGGAATCACTATTATTATTATACACTTTCTACCACCGCATACGCCCAGAAACGCCTGAAGTTAACAAATACCAGAATCATGGCATATTCAACATTGCTTCAATTTTTAGCGCTGCTGTCATTACAGCGTTAATTCTTAATTTTCCGAAATGACACGATTCATACTCTATTCAATCGCTATTGTAATTGTTGTTGGTGCCATCATCTACCTTTTACCTGGTGAGGATTATCCATCCGATGATACTACCGTTGCTGAAGGAAAGGCTCTTTTTACAAAACATTGTATGTCTTGCCACGGACTTCAGGAGGATGGCATTGGACCTCCTCTGGGTGGGATCACAAAAGTGCTTTCTGAAAAAATTTTGGTGAACTTTATCAGCGATCCATCGAAAGCAATTGAATCGGGAGAGGAAAGAGCACGTTTACTCCAGCACAGGTACAAACTGATCATGCCTTCATTTAAAGGAATGGAGGAATCAGATATCCGCTCCATCCTGGCATATCTTCAATATCAAACCAATTTGCATGCTTTAGAACCGTTAGCCATAGAGAAGAAAAGCGATGAAGCGGGATTAACTGGAAGGCTTGTGGCACCGGTTAAGAAATCAGGATTGGCCGTAGCATTAACGGAAGTGGTTCAACTGCCCCGGCTCAGTAATTCAGCGGACCTGGGTGTTGTTACCTTGAGAGCCCATCCTTCGGGGGACGGTACTTTGGTTGCAAGTGATCAGCAGGGTGTTTTGTACAGGGTCAAAAATGGCACCGCTGAGATCTTTCTGGACGTAAGGGCACAAATAGAAAATTTTCAGAGCGGACCGGGCATTGCAACTGGTGTCGGGAGCTTTGATTTTCACCCCAACTTTCTCAACAATGGACTTATCTATATCAGTCATGCCGAAACGTTTAAAGGGCAGCTGGCGGATTACATAATTTCAGATTCCATAAAGTCAGAGGTGCAGTGGGTGATTTCGGAATGGAAAATGGATGATGTAAATGCCAGGGTCTTCTCCGGGACGCATCGGGAGCTGCTACGTCTTCACGCACCGACGTTCGGACACGGGTGCCAGGAAATCGCATTTATTCCCGGGCTGAAAAAAGGTGATCCTGATTATGGTTTGCTTTACATTGGATATGGTGACGGGGGTTCTAACAACATTATGCGGCCGGAATTGGGGCACAATCTAAAATCATTCCTCGGTACCATCATGAGAATTGACCCTGCGGGAAGCAACAGCCGTAACGGTATGTATGGAATCCCTGACAGCAATCCATTTGTTCACGAAAAAGATCCGCTGACCGTAAAAGAGATCTATGCCTTTGGCTTCAGAAATCCTCATCGTATGGCGTGGGATAAAGCGAATGGCAATAGAATGATGGCAACAGACATTGGTGAATCAAACATTGAAGAGCTTAACATCATCGAGTATGGTGGTGACTATGGCTGGCCTAATCGGGAAGGCGTCTACGGAATAGCGACGCTGAGGGATTTAAAAACAGTTTTCAAGCTTGGAAATCCCGACGTAGACTTCTACAAAAGACCCTTTGTGCAATACGATCATGAGGAAGGAAACGCCATTAGTGGCGGCTATGTCTATGATGGTGAGATTGCCGCCTTGAAAAACAAATATATTTTTGGAGACATTGTCAATGGAAGATTGTTTTACCTGAACATCGATCCGCAACTCAGCGATTCCACCATATACGAATTAGCTATCAAACAAGATGGTAAAGAAACAAATCTCCAGGAGATGAGTCAGACAAAACGGTTGCATTTGCGGATAGCCTATGATCAATTTAAAAAAGAATTGTACATCATCACTAAGGCTGATGGCAAGGTCAGACGCGTGACGAAGGCATATTGATGCGCAACTGCCGGCTACAAGTATTGGCCTTGAATCAGCGTTTCATTTACCTGGTATTTTGGCTGCTTGGCGGGCCAGCATCTTCCACCTGCCGTTCTCCTTTCTCCAAACCATCAGAACGATAATATCAATGACCGGAGGGTATCCGGCTTTTTTGGAATCTGCCACCAGCCGATGCCTTACGATAGCATTGTCGCCGGTAATTCTAATAGTTTGATCGGAAATAGTCACGTTGGTAACATCGGTCCATCGCTTTATAAATTCATCAATAAAATCCTTTTTGTTTCTCACTGTACCACTGGAATGAACATATTCCAGGTCTTCAGAAGCAAGATCTGCCAATACCACACTGTCTGGTTGCACCATCGCAATTCTGAATCGCTCGAGTGCTTGTGCCAGCAGGGTTTCGTCCTGAGATTGTGCAGCAGTTTGATAGGATATCGAAACAACCATCAAGGAAGCAAAGCAGAGATGTTTTTTAAAAACGGAATTGTAATCATTCATGAATAAAGTTTGTAATTCAAGCTGTTAAAATATACACTATTGCCAATTTTCTTACCAATTACCAATGACTATTGACCAACCGCCACGAACTTTAAACATACAGGCTTATCGGCTTCAATCTTTTTTCCGGTAGGTGTTAGTTGTCCGGTCGTCTTGTCGCGCTTAAAAATGATAACTTCGTTGGTATTCTGATTTGCTACAAGCAGAAAATTTCCGGTGGGGTCAATCACGAAATTACGGGGTGTTTTTCCGAACACGGACTGGCGACCTTTAGAAGCTAGTCTCCCCTGCTTATCGATGGAAAAAATGGCGATTTCATTGGCATCCCCACGGTTGGATGCGTACAGGAATTTGCCATCGGGCGAAACATGTATGTCGGCACCGGATACCTGACCCTTAAAATCGGGGGGCGCCATGCTGACAGTCTGTTTCGCTGCAAGCTTTCCATCGCGGTAATCGAGCGCCATCACGGCACCTTCCAGTTCCAGGACGAGATAAGCATACTTGCCATTCGGGTGAAATGTCAGGTGTCTCGGACCGCCCCCCGGGTGCACCGGCAGAAAAGGGACATCAGCAGCTGCAAGCGCTTTCTCTTGCATTGCATCAATGCGATACTGGTAAACTTTGTCGGTGCCCAGATCCGGCACCAGCAGATAGCGATCATCCAATGACAACACAACAGAATGGACATGCGGCTTATCCTGTCTCCCCTTTACAATGCTGCTGCCCTTATGCTGTAGTGTTTGGACATTTTCTTCTACGAACGATCCATCTTTGTTCAGGTGAACCGAGACAATACTTCCTCCTCCATAATTGCCTGTGAAAACTACTTTCTTTTTGTTATCCACGGAAACATAGCAAGGCCCCTGTGCGGGAACGCTATTCATAAATGTAAGCGCACCTGACTCAGGATTGAAGGCATATGCGTTGACACTTCCTCCTCCACCCTCGCTGACTGCATATACATTCTTTCTGTCCCGGCTGATTGCCAGATAGGAAGCATTTAATAGTTCAGTCACGGGCTGCGCCGCGTCGTACTCGCCGCTTTTAGCATTGAACCTGTACACATGAATACCATTGGGCTTACCTTCAACAGCGTATGTACCTATCAGCAAATGGTATATATATGGGGAAGTTTGAGCCGACAGATTTGAAGAGAGAGAAAGTACATACAGCAGCAGAAAAAGTTTGATTGCGTTCATGAATAGTGTATTAAGTTACCGGAATGACTCCCTCTTAATCCTAAAATGTCGGGCAAAACTAGCACATGAACAGTAGAAAGGTGCATGGGCAAGTATATTTATCTGCTGCGATCCATTCAATAAGCGCGCTTGTGTCGTTTCTTTTCGGGTGCTATGTTGTATTGAATAATCTCCTGGTTAGATATAGGGAAGAAAAGTACTAAAATCATTAACTTTTGGCAATCGTACATATAAATTGGTGGAAATACAAAAAGACGCTATCATGAAAGAAATTAGAAAAGAAGAGATCAAGCAGGAAGTCTTTGACCTCTACGATGACTATGCCCATAACCGTATTGACCGAAGAATATTTCTGGACAAGTTGTCAATGTATGCTGTCGGCGGCGTTACGGTCGCATCACTGCTTAGTTTCATCTCTCCGAATTATAATATGCTTCAGGTTCAGCCAAATGATCCACGCCTTAAGTCTGAATTCATTACCTATGATTCTCCCAAGGGAGGTGGTTCAATTCGCGGCTTGCTTTCACGGCCCCTAGATGCAAAAGGTAAGCTGCCGGGAATCGTGGTAGTGCATGAGAACCGCGGACTTAATCCTTACATCGAAGATGTTGGAAGAAGGGCGGCGCTCGCCGGGTTTATCTCTTTAGCGCCGGATGCACTTACGCCTTTGGGCGGCTATCCCGGTAATGACGATGATGGAAGGGCGCTTCAAAGCAAGCGCGATCGCAATGAAATGCTGGAGGATTTTATCGCGGCCGCACAACACCTTAAAACTCATCCTGAATGCACTGGAAATGTCGGGGTTGTAGGATTTTGCTTTGGTGGCTGGATTTCGAATATGATGGCCGTGCGCATCCCTGATCTAAAGGCAGCTGTTCCATTTTACGGTGGGCAGCCATCAGCAGCAGATGTCACAAAGATCCAGGCGCCATTATTAATTCATTACGCAGGCCTGGACACGCGGGTAAATGAAGGGTGGCCCGCCTATGAAAAAGCACTGAAAGATAATAGCAAGGAATATACAGCCTATATTTATCCGGATGTGAATCACGGCTTCCACAACGATACCACTCCCCGTTACGACAAGCCTGCCGCAGCGCTGGCATGGCAACGGACGGTTGAATTTTTCAGCACCAAATTAAAGTAACAACCGATCATCAATTTCCACAATACCTTCGCCAAGAGATTTTAATGGAGGGGTAGTCTGACCGTTTACTCGTATATCATTCATGAGTCATCGACATAGCCACCTGCGCTTCTTTCTCGGCCACAGAATGGAAATACTTTTTTAGTGAGGTAATTATTCGCAATAACTAAACATGAAATACACTCCAGCTGAAGGCAGGTACACAAAAATGCAATACAACCGATGTGGTAAGAGTGGGTTGCGCCTGCCGGTAATATCGCTCGGCTTATGGCACAACTTCGGCGAAGTTGATGTATTTGAAAATGCGAGAAAAATGGTGCTTCGGGCCTTTGACCTTGGCATTACACATTTTGACCTGGCCAACAACTACGGTCCTCCATATGGTTCTGCAGAAAAAACATTTGGAAAAATTTTAAAGGAAGATTTGAAAGATTACAGGGATGAACTGATTATTACCTCAAAAGCGGGATGGGATATGTGGCCGGGGCCTTACGGCGATTTTGGTTCCCGGAAATATCTGATAGCAAGTTGTGATCAAAGTCTCAAGCGTATGGGGGTTGAGTATGTCGATATATTTTACAGCCACCGGCCTGACCCGGAAACCCCAATGGAAGAGACGATGATGGCACTGGACCATATCGTTCGGTCCGGCAAGGCATTATATGCAGGCATCTCTTCATATGATGCGAAGCAGTCCCAGGAAGCCATTGCTATTTTGAAATCACTTGGTACACCCTGTCTGGTGCATCAACCATCTTACAGCATGTTTCAAAGGTGGGTGGAAGATGGATTGCTAGATGTCCTGGAACAAAACGGAGTTGGTTGTGTGGCGTTTAGCCCATTGTTCCAGGGTCTTCTCACGGACAAATATCTTGGTGGTATCCCTGCCGGTTCAAGGGCTTCCAAATCCATTTATTTCAAGTCCGCTGATATTTCTGAAGACAAGATTGAAAAAGTAAAAAAATTGAATGCCATTGCCCTGCAAAGGGGACAGAAAATGTCGCAACTCGCGTTGTCCTGGGTCCTGAGAGACCCACGCATAACGTCGGTAATTATAGGCGCCAGCAAGGTATCACAGATAGAAGACGCAGTTAACATTCAATCTAACCTTAAACTTTCGAAGGCAGAGATAAGTGCGATTGAAGAAATACTATTCTCTTGAAATTCAAAACAATTCACTAAAGTTTTAAAATCTATCTGTCGTGATAAACAAATCTGTCCAATATTCTTTCCGATTCACGAAAACTTCATAGCAAATTTTCATACGTTTAGGTTTGTCGTGTCACTATTAATTATATGATATTATGGATAGCACAAAGCTTGATAAAATTGTCACTTCATTGTTCGCGGCGCTGGAGGAGGAGATTTCAACTTACCGAAGCAGTCCGGACGACTGGAAAATATCGGAAGGGAATGCAGCCGTTTGCATCATAACAGAAACGGGCAGAATATATGGAAAGGTATTTGGAAACGATCGATTAAAGCAGCGGAAGTTTTTCAGTATTGCCTGGCAAAAAGCAAGTCAGGTATGGATTACCGGTCACAAAACAGGGGATTATGAGAAGATTGTCTTTGGCGGAGAAATGAATCCCGAAGATTCTCCAATCGCACTTCCTGATCTCATCGGCTGGATCGGAGGTCAACCTATTCGAATTGATAGCGACACATTGCTCTCTGTCGGATTTAGTGGCTTCAGAGGATTTAACGATATCGAAATTGTTAAGAAAGCAGCACAGAAAGTAGTGCACAATGTTTAACGACGCTTTGAAAAACACCAGGCATAAAATCGGCATTATGCGTTATGAAACGCAATAAGTTTTGACACAGTTATTAGTTGTTTTAATTTATGGATTGGACTTCAAAGGCAAGACCCATGAAAAAAGTAATCATTACAGGCGGCACCGGTATGGTTGGCAAAGGTGTTCTTTTGGAGTGCCTGGATCATCCCTTCGTAGCGCAGGTGTTATCAATCGGAAGAACCCCACTTGGGATTAATCATTCAAAGCTTAAGGAGCTTATTATCAGTAGTTTTGATGATTACTCCAATGTTAATGATCAACTGGCCGGATATGATGCCTGTTATCTGTGTATGGGTGTAAGTGCTGCTGGATTAAGTGAAGAAGAGTACTTCAAGCTTACCCATGACTACACTTTGGCACTGGCGGCAACTTTGGTAAGCATAAATCCCGAGATGACCTGTACTTATGTGTCAGGACAGGGTACTGATTCCACCGAAAAAGGTCGCACCATGTGGGCACGCGTAAAAGGCAAAACAGAAAACGATATTTTTAAACTGGGATTCAAGCAGGCCTTTGCTTTCAGGCCCGGGGCCATAATCCCTTTAAGGGGAATAAAACCCAGCAGTAAGATGTACCGCTTCCTCATCACTAACCTTACGTGGTTGATTAAGTTAATCAAAAAGTTAACGCCCAATGCCGTTGTTGACACCACGCAAGTTGGTTTGGCGATGATCAATGCTACGCTGTATGGATTTGGAAAGAACATCATTACGCCGAAAGATATCATTCAACTTTCCAATCAAAGGGACGCATGATTGGCACCATGAAACAATTCGGAGGAAAAGTAACAAGGCAGCTGAGCGACCAGTACGGCAAATCACACAATTGGAAGGGTGGTAAATTCCAGAATCTGATGGAAACGACCATGGCGTTCAGCCTCCGGAAATTACCCAAGCTCCTTTACAAACAAATTTACGATTCCAAGGGGCGACATCCTGTTAAGCCACTTCCTATAGTCCCTTTCAACAGCAAAGAATTTCTAGCTTCAGCTGATGAAACGAAAATGATTTGGTATGGCCATTCCGTAATTCTGATGCGGATGAATAATAAAACCTTGCTCATCGACCCGATGCTTGGCCCAGACGCTGCGCCCACTGCACCTTTTAAAATCAAACGATTCTCTGCTCATGCCCTTGACATCATTGATACCCTACCTCCTATCGATTTGATGTTACTCACTCATGACCATTATGACCACCTGGATCTTGCCAGCATCACAAAACTTAAGTCGAAAACGCTGCACTACTTTGTTGCCATGGGCGTTGCACGACATTTAATTAGCTGGGGCATTGATAAAAATGCTATCACTGAATTAGATTGGTGGGATAATAAATCATTTGAAGACATTTCCATTACCTTCACGCCTTCCCGGCATTTCTCTGGTCGGGGATTTAGTGATCGATTCAAGTCATTGTGGGGCGGGTGGGTATTCAAGACTGCAAGAGAAAATATCTATTTCAGCGGCGATAGTGGTTATGGCGAACACTTCAAGGAAGTGGGCAAACGCCTTGGCCCTTTTGATTTTGGCATTATCGAGTGTGGCCAGTACAACGAGAACTGGCACCAAATCCACATGTTCCCCGAAGAAAGTGTGCAGGCAGCTATTGATGCGAGCGTAATGAAATCAATGGCTGTACATTGGGGCGGTTTTGCGTTGGCACAACACCATTGGAAAGATCCTATTCAACGATTCACCAAAGAGGCTATTCGTAAGCATGTTGCACTTTCCACGCCTCAAATCGGGCAGCCATTCACCGCAGCAGAAAACATGAACAACGCGTGGTGGAATACGCTGGAATAGTACAACCTACGTCAATGATGTACCGGTAAGTACCTTTAATTGGTCTTTATTTCAAACCCTACCTTCTTAAACAACGGGTCAATCGTCATCCAGGATAACGCGGGGAAGAAAACCATGGGCACTGTAAGCCCCGGAAATAATTCCGGAGAAGGTGTTGAAAGTGGTAGCGTTATGGCAATGGGAATGATCACGCAGGCAAACGATCCGACACTATATACGAAATTAAATATGATGGCGCCCTTAGCTTTGAAAAGCGTGGTCAGGAGTAAGTAAAGCAGCCCGGCCAACAAGGATACCAACAGGTTAAATCCAACCAAGCTACCCGGGTTTATAATGTTTTCGTAATCCACCAGCGTAGCAAAAAAATATATCTGGTTGTAGATATTGGCCGCTACAGCAGCCAATATCCCTGCAACCAGCGATTGTATGAGAATTGTTTTTAGCACAACTTATTTGGTGACCGGAACAGTAATAGAGACTTTCAATATGGTTCCCATTTTAGGATGTTTGCCATCATCAAGGCCAAAATCAAAACGGTTTACTTCAATATTACCTGCAAAGGTATTATTGTCAAACGTAAATGGAATGATGACTTCTTTTTTTACGCCGTGCATTTCTAATGTACCTTTAGCCTCAAAGCCCGTACTTGTTTTGGTGATGGCGGAAGAAGTAAAAGCAATGGTGGGATATTTTTCTGCATCAAACCATTTTTCGCTCTTGGCATGAGTATTTTTCATGCCGTTTCCTGTGTTGATGGAAGCTACATCCAGCGTCATATCAAACTTGGCGTCGGCCAGGTTTTTCTCATCAAACTTGATTGTGCCTTTCAATTCGGAAAACTCTCCGGAGGGGTCCCCGCCATCAAACTTTATTGAGTATCCTTCAGCAACTTTCCAGTCTTGTGATTGGATAAAAGTGAAAGCCGACACGAAAATCAGAACAGCAACGGTCAGTAAGTAATTTAGTTTTTTCATAGAATTTGCTTGTTTAAACATGGTTAAGTTAACGAATGCAGCGAATTAGAGTTTTGGGAATTCGACCAATCGGTACTATTGAGAGATGGATCCATGCAACTATTCTATGCTTCCCTTTAGCGCTAATTCTGTTAACACCTCTTTCAGGCCGTCAGCCCACTTAAAGTTTAGAATTTTAGGATTGTTTATCAGGTTCTGCTGAATTTCATTTGTGGTTCAAAAACCTGAATGATCGATAGCATTAAAGCGTAGTTATTGTAAATGGAGGGAATAGTAAATGCTGAAGAGGCAATAATCGTATTTCCTACTCATGTTGCGCATCAACGTTCTCCAACAGGGAGCGGGCAGCGGCAAAATGCTTAAAGAATTTTCAAATAAGCTGAACGCACTATCATCTTACCGCTGTGCAAGATACTCTTCTTTACCTTCCTCCAACTCATCAATTAATTCCTGCCGCGTTAATTTAAGCTTTGCAACAAGGTCACCCTTGTCCATAAAGAGTCTTAGATATTTTAACGTACCGATCATCTCCAAGTATTTCCTGATATACATTAAAGAAAACACGCCCGCCGGATAGAATGAAACTAAAACAATTATAGCCCACCACACGCTTATCCAGTAAGTCATCCCTAGAAACTGTACCGTATACACCAAAAGAAACGTGAACATCCCAACAGACAATTTTATGGAGCCCACAAAGCTATCTTTTACGCGTAAACTACGGGAAATCAATTGGGATAATTTGAAAGGCAAATAATTTGTACAAACACCAAAGCAAAACAATGGAAGGCCTGCGGCAAAAAAGAAAACGGACCTGGCAACATCTATGTTGAGACTCGATGCACGTACCTGGGTATCCCGAATGTGCAATTCTTTAAGACCATTCAAATACGCAGTAATGTTGGTGTGAAAAGCCGCTAGTTTTTGGGGGTGATGCTTGAAATGGTAGTCAATGGCCATCACAATATCCTTTGATATATAGAAATCCAATATTCCCTTGTCCTTAAGGTCGCTGGTTCCCCGTAATTTGCTGCGGTACAATTTTTCAATTTGTCCTACTATGTTCTCGAGTCTTTCATCCTCAACAACTACGAATAGATTCTCCATTTCTGCCTTAATGCGTTCAGTCAAAGCGGTTACCGCTTCACGATCGTTCCGGAGGTAGATATCTTTGAATTCACTGATATCAATGGGTTCGCCAAAGTTGACAAACACATCACTTCTAAAAATATGAGGATTGGCGTAATTGATTCCGACGGGAATGACCTTAACGCCAAGTTTAAATTCATGAAGCGCCTCAGCACCAAGGGCAATTCTTGCAGTGCCAGTTTTTACGGGTCTTAGTTTACGCTCCGTTTTGCTTGTCCCTTCGGGAAATATCAATATTGGTTTTCCTTTGGCTAAGTGTTCAAAACACTTTTGAAAAATCGCATCATTTCTTTGTTCACGATCAGTTGAATCCACTTTTCGATACACCGGTATCATATTGAGCATGCTTAACAGAAAGGCAGTGAATCGCGTTTTGAAGATATCTCCTCTGGTCAGAAAAAATAATTTACGGTCGATCTTGGTACTCAATAAAATGGGGTCCATAAAGGCGCTCGGATGGTTGGATGCAATTATAATCGGGCCCATATCCGGGATATGTTCCACACCCTTTACATAAATTGATCGGAAGTATCCTTTGGTGGATAGTCTGAGTAAAAAGCGAAGAATACTGAAGAGCATGGATGAGGGATGATCATGAAGGTAAGAAGAAATTAAATTCCAAGATCACTTTTTTTAAAAATACCTGGCCAGTTAACCCAGCCGCATCGGTATTGAGCACAAGTTATTCCTGTGAAATCCGAATCGAAGTAGTATCGTCGAACGCACTGTCGCGTGAGAAGAAAAGTCTGCCCAACAACACTGTTAATAGACTATTTGCGGAACCCTGCACGCAGCATCACCGCTGAAGTATACAGTATAACTACAATGACTACCCATCGAAGCGTATTCAGGGGTAAAGACTTTACGATGAAAGCCGCGATAAGGACTGCGATTACTCCGGGGATTGCCATAGCCACGGAAGCCTTTCTATTGTAGGCCCCTTCCCGAATAAATCGAATAGATGCGGGCGGCATCAGGAACGCACAGGAACCCATCATAATGGGAAACGCTACTTTGGGTGACATGCCCAGCGCAAATACCAATGCCATGCAGGGAGCGTATAGCCCTATACCGGCTGTCATCAAAGCCCCTAAAAAAAAATTTGCCACGCCAGCGATGATCAACTTGACATCATAAAGTCCAATGGCATCGCCTCCTCCCTGAATCCACTCCATATTTCCGGCAAACATGAAAGCAGCAGTAACAAACAAAGCAAACCCCATAGTAAGGCGTATCTTCTTTTCCGATAGTTTTGCAACAACACCAGCACCAAGGATAGCCCCTGCAGCAGCGGCCACCAGCATCACGATGAGCGTTAAAGAATCAACTTCAATTACAGTGATGAAAATCAGGGCTTGGAATAAGACCGGCAGGGTGTTGGCTACATTCAATGTTCCCGGAATAATTTTATCCTCGGTTTGCCGGGTGAATTTCAGCAGGGCAGTTTGAGGAGCAAATGCTCCGATTCCAAGGACGTCAAAAAAATTAACAACAAAACCAATGAGTCCTGTCTTAAGCCAACTACTGTGTTCAAGATTATTTTTGTGCCTTAAGAAATCCTTTGCTAAAACAAAAGTGTACCACAAGAAAAGTGCAGCCAGTGAAATCCAGATGATAGCAATCATTATGCAGCAAGTTTACGGAAGGATTCAGCAGACCTTAAAAAAAGTCTTGCTCCTCTCATTTTCATTTTGTTCCAGCATGGCCTCAATCTTTTTTGCTGTTTTGGTAATCGCCAATCCACCAAGACCGGTGCAGCGCAGCGTGTTGGGGATGGCATCCCCCACCCTTTTCATCGTTTCAATTACTTCGTCCAACGGAATCAAATGATTGTAATTTGACAGCGCCATATTCGCACAAGAAAGCGCATTGGTAGCCGCCATTACGTTTCTATTCAGGCACGGCGCTTCTACACGGTCTGCGATCATATCACAGATCATGCCTAACGACGATTGCAGTGCCATCGAGGCCGCCGCCAGGGATTGATCAAGCGTACCATTCTTTAATCCGACTATACCAGCGGCCGCCATTCCTGATCCCGATCCACATTCCGCCATGCATCCTCCGACTTCAGCCGCGAATGTTGCATGCGCTGCAATGAATACGCCAATGATTCCGGCCGCGAGCATCGCTTTCACCACTTCATCCTGCGGGATGCCAAGCTCAGTACTTATTCCAATGATAGCTCCTGGCAAGGCACCGCAAGATCCAGCTGTAGGCGCAGCCACAACAACACCCATTGAACTCTTTACTTCCATCATGGCGGATGTGAACATGATCACCTTGTTCAATACGTCTCCCTCCACAAGTTTATTTTCTTTCAACCGTTGTTGGAATCCCACCGATTGACTTCCCAAAATGCGGTCAGCATACTCCGTTCCTTTTAGCCCCAGGGTGATCGCATTCTGCATGATCACTACAATCTCCCTCATTTTCTCAAAGACTTCTTCCTTCGAGATGTTACCCCGAATACTTTCATAGTCAACAGCCAGTTCCCACAATTGGAGATTTTTGTCCTTGTTGTAATCAAGCATTTCTTCCGCAGTGATGAAAGGAACCGTCAGACCCTTTCTTGACCCCACCGGAAGAACAGGATTTAGCTTCCTGATAAACAGCACTTCTTCCATGGCCAGAAGCTCTTCACACAATCCAGGGGGTAGAAACTTATTGGACTTTATTTCAATGAAATTTGACTTTCCCTGATGTGCCTTAACTTCATCGCAAGGGAAAGCCCGTTCAATAAATTCAACAATGTTGCCGGGCGTGTTACAGTAAATTAGCGTCTCATGAAAATCTCCCGCCATTGATACCATAGCACCGTCTATTTCGATGACCTCTATCATTCCGCCACCAATGGAGATGGCTGTCAGTTCTCTTGTTTCTTTTTCATTCCGGAGTGTAATCTTATACGTATTGGGGTGCGTGGCGCCGATAGGGTGAATTTCGATCTTAGTCTTGATTCCCGCTTCGTCTATGGCCTGCAAATAATCCGGCAATCGTTCTTCAAATGCCTCCCAGCCCAGAAAGCCACCAAACAATCCCATGTCTGAACCCTGACCTTTGTGTGTTGTTGCTAAAGAACCGTTGGGATCAAATTCAATATAAACTTCCCGGATTTCGGAATCCATTAGGTCCCGACATATTCTGCCAATTCTTAATGAGGCTGCACAATGAGAACTTGAGGGTCCTCGCATGACTGGGCCAATAACATCGTTGAATATACTGGGGTAGGTTTCCATAGTCTTACGGTTTTGTCTTTATAAAATGGAAAGCTAAAGATAGCTTGAATGATCCGCTGTATTCATTAAAGTTCAATATTTGTTCCTCTGTTTTGCTCCAGGGCCTTTTCGTACATCGCCTGCGCTACAAATAAATCATATAATGCCATGCCAGTGGATTTGTAAGCTGTCGTATCCTTGACATCAAGCGTGCGCATACCGATAATAACTTTTCCAAGCGTGAAAACATTTTCATCTTTCAAGATACCCTTTTTTACCGGGTTAATAATATCGCCGGCTTCATGTCGTGCAAATTCAGAATCAATGGCAAGACTTCCGGCAAGTCTGTAAACCGAATCGGGAAATTCTTGCATGGAAGGCTTATAAGATCCAATGCTGATAAAATGTTTTCCCCTGAGCAACTCAGGAAGATCCGGTAATACCGGATCATACGAAGTAGTGGCGGCTATTATGATGCTGGTCTTGCTCAGCAGTTCCGTTGGTGAGTGACACGCTTCAACGACTACCCCTGGGTGATACTTTTGTATAAAGGATACCAATGCGGAAGATTTTTCTGCTGACTTAAATAGGTAATACACTTTCGAAATCTTACGAACCGAACAGGCAAATATCGCCTGATGCACTCCTTGTAAACCGCAGCCAATCAATCCAATGGAAGTTTCATCTTCAGGAGAAAGATAACGAACGCCAATGGCCCCCAGGGCAGCGGTGCGAAGCGCAGTAAGTTTAGTAGCGTTCAAGAGTGCTATGGGCAAACCCGTTTTGGCATCATTCAACACCATGGCTCCATTGGTCACCGGTAAGCTCCTGGTGCTATTTCCAGGCACAACCGAAACTAATTTTGTTCCAAAATATTGACTGCCGAATGAAGGCATACACAAAAAAGTATTGGGCCCATTGTCCAGGTGCATTCGTTGCGGGACCTTAAAAACATTTTCTTCATAAGCCACCATAGCAGATTCTACAGCGGCAATAATTTCCTCGATGGAGAGCAGTGAAGTGATTTCGTCATTGGACAGAATGATCATGGTTGCTTAAAGTATGCAAAGTGAAACACAATTTAGCTAAAAACTTATGGACCAATTGTACGGGGTAGCTCGTATTTACTGTTTTGATATATATTTTGAAAAATTTCGTGTTTTCAGTGAGACACCTACAAGGCTTAGAGCACAAGCGGGACGCTTGCGCCAAATAAAAGACTATGAAACCGCTGGGAAGTTTATTGATTTGTGCTTAAAGGGTATTATTCTTCAGTGAGACACAGAAAAGGTTATAAGCACAGGAGAGACGCCTGCGCTAGTAATATAGCAAGAAACGGCAATAAGCATTACCATGGAGTGTTCTGAGCTAAAGTAATCAGGATCGGGCTGATTTGCTCAATATAAATCAAGGCATGTAGTTCATTAGCAAGAGAAAGCAAATAATTTAGCCTCCTGGGGCCTTTTCTTCTTTGGCGCGCTCTTTGTATAGTATATGATAACCAAACAAAGAATGTTATGAAAACGCTTGGGTTAAGTAAGATGTTGGCGTCGTTTTTCCTCATAATAGGAAGTGCAGCTGCTTATGGTCAGGGTCAATTGGAAGTACCGGGAGATAATTTTAGTCTTGAGGGTGCGCTTGAATTATTCAAAAAGTCAGCATCTCCGGAAGAATTTGAACGGCTGCTCAACTCCGCTGATTCAAAGGTAAACAACCTTGACCTCAACGGTGATGGTAATATTGATTACATCCGTGTAGTCGATCGGACCGAAGGCAACGTACACGCGTTTATTCTGCAAGCAATTGTCTCTGAATCGGAGACGCAGGATGTTGCCGTTATCGAGTTAGAAAAATTGGCCGATGGTAAAGCAGTGCTGCAAATCACCGGCGATGAAGACGTTTATGGTGTTGAAACTATCATTGAGCCAACCCGAGAAGTGCGGGTCAATGCTGGCACAAGCACGGCACGAACCGTTGTGAATGTCTGGGCGTGGCCTTCGGTCCAGTATATTTATGGTCCTTACTATTCCGTTTGGGTTTCGCCCTGGAGATGGAGTTACAGGCCATATTGGTGGAGGCCCTGGAGTCCTTATGCTTACTATGATTATTACTCCTGGTGGAGGCCATACAGACCTTATTACTCGGTTTGCTATTCGCACAGGGTTTATTATGCACAGCATCTTTACAGGCCTTACAGAACTACGTCGGTAATTGTTCACAACAGGCATCACACGCAGATTGCGCACTACAGATCAACGCGCAATGATTATAGCGGACGAAACCGATATGATGACGGACGAAACCGATATAATGGTGGTGCATCTAATGGCCGCCTAAACAACAGCGCGAATCGTTACGATGCTAATGGAAGACTGACTTCAAGTTCCGGTCAGCGTACGACCTCCAGATCGTCAACCAGTACCTGGAGTCAGGTGCAGGGTAAGGATGGCTATAATGGAAGATCATCTGCAAAACGGAATGATTTATCTTCTGCAGATCGATCCACATCCAGTTCACGAAGTGCTGCCAATGTTTCGCCGCGATCGTATGGCGGATTGTTGGAAAGTTCTGACATTCGGCGATCAACTGCAGGTTCAAGCTTTCAGCGATCGACGGGAAGTTCTAACGTTCAGCGATCGACGGGAAGTTCTAACGTTCAGCGATCGACGGGAAGTTCTAACGTTCAGCGATCGACGGGAAGTTCCAACGTTCAGCGATCGACAGGAAGTTCTAACATTCAAAGGTCGTCCGGAAGTTCTAACGTTCAGCGATCGACGGGAAGTTCTAACATTCAAAGGTCGTCCGGAAGTTCTAACGTTCAGCGATCGTCAGGGATTTCGAACATACAACGGTCATCTGGAAGCTCTAACATTCAAAGATCATCTGGAAGTTCAAACTTTCAAAGGTCATCCGGAAGTTCTAACATCCAGCGGCCCTCGGGGGGTTCGAGCATTCAGCGATCATCAGGAGGTTCGAGCATTCAACGATCATCAGGAGGTTCGAGTGCTCAACGTTCAGGGAATAGTGGCGGCGGGAAAAGTTCGGGTGGGCAGCATAGCGGAAGGCGTTGATCTTGCCGATAACGCCTGTCGCAAGCTCCCGTCTGTGTACAAATCATTCAGCGTCCGCATAGCAAGCGGACGCTGATATTATACAAACTTGTACCTATTTAAAATAGATGGAGTTCTCCTGTTTGACAATACAAAGAATGAAACAATTGATAATATTCAGAGAGATGAAAAGTTATAGCTTATAATCGAGACCCTTCTGTTAGAGTTTTTATCATTCCTCCCACTCCCTTCAAGATTGCGCTGGATCAGCTGCATCATCACGGGAAGTTTCTACATATTTTTACGTAATTTGACAAAATGACCTCGACCCGCCAGCTCGCTGCCATTATGTTTACCGATATCGTTGGTTACACTACGATGATGGGCAAAGATGAGCCAAAGGCGATGGAAATGGTGAGGAAGAATCGCGAAGTGCAGAAGCCACTGATCGAAAAACACAATGGTTCTCTGCTGAAAGAAATGGGGGATGGAAACCTCGCCAGCTTTCCCACTGCCTCCGATGCTATTTATTGCGCCATGGAAATTCAGCAAGCCCTTCATGGAGATCATGAACTCAATCTTCGTATCGGCATCCATCTAGGTGAAATCAGGACTGAGGGTGGTGAAATTTATGGGGATGGTGTTAACGTCGCGTCAAGGTTAGAGTCCATTGCTGATCCTGGCGGAATATACATATCCGACACGGTTCAAAAGGCAGTCCGTAGTCAACCTGATATACAGACAGCATACCTTGGCGAACTGACGCTCAAGAACGTGGATTACCCCGTGAAGACTTATGCCATTCGGGGTGAATTCCTTCCGCAACCTAAGCAGACGGAAGAAAAAAACCTTTCAGGAAGACTCCTCGCGGAACTTCAACGTCGCAACGTAATCCGTGCGGAACTCACTTATCTCGCAGTTGCTGGTACAGTAATAAGCATGCTGAAATTTGTGGAACTAAGCCAGATTGTTGAATATGTAATCTATGCCTTACTGGTTCTTGGAATACCTCTCTCCTTCTACTTGGCATGGAGTTACGAAAGAAGCCCTGAAGGTTTTGTCCGTGTCACTTCCAAGAAAGCGTGGATAAACCCCTATTCGGATACGCAAAAGAAACCGTTCACCGGCAATGTAATAATCATCATTTTGCTAATCATTATTGTTGGGCTCATGGCTTTCCCGAAATACATGTCGAGCAGCATTGATTCTGTCAAAAGGAATGCAATAGCTAATTTGAAAAGAAGATCTATAGCGGTCCTGCCTTTTGATAACCTGAGTAATGACCCCGACCAGTTATACTTCAGTGACGGAATCCAGGAGGATATTCTAAATCATCTTGCAAAGATTGGTGACCTTAACGTTAAATCCCGGTCCTCTACTTTACGATACCGGGAAGACCGGCCGAGCATTGCTCAGATTGGAGAGGAAATGGGAGTAGGAACAATACTGGAGGGTAGCGTTCGGAAAGCAGGAAACATGGTTCGGATCAGTGCGCAGTTGATCGATGTGGAAACAGATGCCCATATCTGGTCTGAAACTTATGACAGGGAACTCACCGAGATATTTGCCATCCAATCTGAAGTAGCCAGGGAGATAGCCAGGATATTGGAACTTAAATTATCCAGTGGAAGAGAGAAAAGTATTTTCTCCACGGGGACAGAAAATATTACTGCTTATGATTACTATTTAAGGGCCCGTGAGCTCTGGAACAATTCCAATTATGGAGAGTTAAACGGTAGAATTGAACTCCTCCAGCAAGCCATTTTAATGGACCCCAATTTTGCTGAGGCGTATGCATTATTGTCCAGGACCTTGTATGATTCTTATACATTACCCAGGGGAATATGGCTGGATTCCGCGCTGGCACTAGCAAATAAGGCAATAGCATCTGGTCCTGAGATTGCCGATGGATATGTTGTAAGAGGAATTATTACAGGTAATTCCCTGGGTGACTACAATAAAGCGGGAATGGATTTTGAAAAGGCGTACGCATTGGAGCCTAATAATCCATTCGTTCTTTGGCAGCTTGGAAGCTTTCTATTAAAGGAAAATGAGCCTGCAAGAGGAGTACCTATGATTATCCAGTCCATCGAGCTAAACTGGAGTAAAAAAGATCCCCAATATTATTTGCAATGGGGGGACATTTACAGAGACATTGGAGAATTCCATAAATCCAGAAACCTCTATCTTCAAGCCCAAAAACTGGCGCCGGATTTGAACGCACCAAAAGAAGCCCTTGCCCGCCTTAGTTCCCTGGAAGGAGACTTTTATGGCGCTATAAATAGCTATTCCAGTGTGAAAAATAGTGTGAACAGTATTGATAATATTGCATGGAATTACTATAAAGCAGGAAACCTGGATAAGGCTGAGGAATTCTGGTTGCGATCGTTGGAAGGTGAACAAGATCTGCAGGATACCACCGCGTATTTTTCCGGCCGTCAGCGCTTGGGAATGGTGTTCTGGAAAAAGGGTGAAAAGGAGAAAGCGATGAAATATTTCAATGAACAGATAAAACTTAATCAGAAGGATATTGACCAGCACCTAATTTCAAACTGGGGTGGCAGCTTGACTTATACCTACTACGACCTCGCCATCACTAAAGCATACATGGGTGATATCGAAGGTGCGTTGGACATCATCGAGCATGAAGATATTTCCTGGGCCGGTACGTTACTGACTTATTATTGGCTGGATACAGACCCGATGCTGGACCCTATCAGGAAGAACCCGCGATTTATGGTTGTGGCGGATCGTTGGAGAAACAAAGCCGAGGCCGCCAAGAAAGTATTTCGACAAATCATCCGTCAGCGGGAAGCAGGTGAAGAATTGAAATTTGTTCGTGAGAAGTAGCTGTTTTCGAGCGCAAGCGTCCAGCTTGTGCTCAAATAATTTTCAATGTCCGCTGATTCAGCTGAAGCTAATTAACGCCAACCAACCGCTATCCTAATTTTATGCGCCGAAAATTTAGAATCCGTGACCATTACTAGCGCAAACGAGACGCTTGCGCCAGTTATTATTACTTCGGTCCCGGTGTATAGACATGTAAACTGACGGCAGATGTTTCAAAAGGATTACCCACTGCATGGTATGCCATTTGATCATCAATGTATCCCATAGCCCCTTTTTCACACTTGCTAACAGACAAAAGTTGTGGCGAAGGTCCGGATGTATATCGCATTTCTTCTATGCTTCCGTACAAAACTTTAAAGACACACCCTCCTTTAGGATGACCATGAATACCACTGGTTTTTCCGGGGTGCCAGTGAATCAGCACCACTTTTATTAATTCATTATGAATCAATATATGATTGGTTTCCGGATTACGTAAAAACAGCTCCATTTCTGCCTCACTAATAGAATTCAATTTCCTTAGAACAGGGATAAACTGCAGTGCGTTGAAGGGAGCATCCGCGTTGTTGAAGGTAGAATACAAATCAAAGCATACCTGCCAAAGGTCAGGAATTTGTCCGAGTGCCATTTGGTATTTGGCGTTGGCTGTCAACAGGTCCGTGGCAGTTGATGAGGGATTAAAATCGGCAGCACTGTGCTGTCCGACACCATACGCCGAAATCCAGCCAAATGCTTTTTTTGATTCAACAAAAAGGGATGAATTAAATATGCTGTGTTGTCCCCTGGGCTGATGATTGGTTGTTGTTTTCATAGTTCGCTCTTGTTTGACAATACAAAGGAGAGAACTATTGTGGCGCCAAGTTTGGCTGAAAAGGTCGTTAACTTGACTAATCAGTCCAATATTGCATATCAGGCGCTTGTTATTGACTTCTTGTAATCTGTTGGATTTGCTCCGATCATTTTTTTGAATACCCTGCTGAAGTGCGACAAATCTTCAAACCCGGATTCATAGGCCACCTGAGACACGCTCAAATTTGAGTTGGCAATAATATTGGCTGCATGGTGAATTCTGCGTTTTAATATCCACTTACCAGGAGACTCACCAAATTGTTCCTGGAAATCCCTTTTAAAGGTAGAAAGACTTCGATGGGATATTTCTGCATAGTCCTCGAGCCTGAGATTGAAACAGAAATTATTTTCCATGATTTGTTGCAAGGAGGGTTTATCCGCTGCTGCAAGTATTTTGAAATAAGCAGTAAGCACCGGATCACAATTCATCAGCGTAATCAACAGCTCTTTAAGTTTAAGAACCAATATATGGTCCGGCGGACGGTTTTCACCTCGGAAATAGGTTAGCATTGAATGAAAGTATCCTTCCAGAAAGCTTGAAGGTTGAACTTCGGCCGCGGTAAATTCTACTGCTTCCTTGCGAAGGTTCAGGTTCGTCTGTCGGCTTACTTCCTTATATGTTTCTCTAATCAAGTCATCAGTAATAAAGAAGCCAAGCATACAATATTCATCATCAAAATACTGATGGATAACCTCAGCTCCCTTCTTCAGATAAAGGGTTTGTCCCGGCAGCAGCGTCCATTCACCGTGCAAAGTCTTGTAGGTCTTCTTTCCGCTAAGAACATGCACCAAATAATCATTTTTTGAAAAAATACCAATTTGTTCCGCCTCGAGTGGGCATGTGTATTCCAGGCAAACTGTTTCCTTAAATTCAAATCGATTAAAACTTAAGTTTTCCTTTACGATCTTATAGAAATTAAGCATCTGTCCAATACTTTTTTCAATTAAAGATAATGATTTAATCTTTTTAGACTCGAGCTTACCACGGAGGTTTATTTGTGCGGGTGCTGCTGGTAATGCTGCCTCAACAGATCAGTTCCATAATCATTACCATTGGGTGTTCTTACAACGACATGGACATGCTGCCTGTGCGGATCAGTGCCATACAACTGTCTCGTTGCAACCGGTCGTTGGTGATCAAACTCAATCAGGATAACCGGGCTGTGCACCCGGTAGTAATAGACAGACTTGTCATCACTGCCACCAATCCACGCAAAATATGTTTGGTCAATATACTGTTTGACTTCATCCATTTTCACTTTTGCGTGGCCGTCGTCCATATTGTCAACATAAAGTCCGATCAGCGCGAGCAGTCGTTTTTTTTGATCCGCCGAAAAAGAGGAAACTGATGCACCGGCATAATCCAAAACCACGTTATCTCTAAAAGCCTCCGTCAAATTATTATTGCCGTCTTTTGATACCTGAATGACAGCATCCTTCATTTGATCATTGTTCAGCGACCTAAGCATATTCAGTCCAGCTTGCTGCTCCTCCTGCAGTATCGTTGTGCCTTTGTATTTCCCGGTCTCAGCGATTACAGGCTCTGATCCAACAAAAAAGGGTGTCATGACCACCTGATCTCCCAATACAAAGTAGTTAATGATTAAATGATGGCCATCCATCTGCCATCCCCATGGCTCTGTTTCAGAAGGTTCACCCATGATGGTGATCCAGTAGAGCCACTCACCGTACTCCTGGAAGTTATTGTTTATTTCACCCAATGTATGGTTCAGTTTCATGATGTCCTCGCTCAACTTTAGTCCCTTGGCACTAAGAGAAGCATGCATCAAGTCAAATGCAGCTTTCCGCTGCTCTTCTGACATCTCATAAAAGCCCACTCCCTGGCGAACATAAAAGTGTTGGTTCATCCATTTACGCCATTCGCTATCATCAACCACGAACTTTGTCCGTTTCTTCTGATCGGAATTTAATGATTTCAGAAAACTCGTCGCAGCCTTGAAAACAGGTTCTGTTGTAACACCGGTTGCCTTGATTTTAAAAATTCCCTTCTGAACGGTGCCATCCGTTGTTATTCCTTTGAATGGCTCTGCTAACCCTTCTTGCTCCATTTGGGTGGATCGCTTTTGAAATCTCTCCTTGAGCTCGCTGTCTGTAACTTGTGCAACAATTGTATGACCTGTGAAGATTAGAATACCTGTTAAGGTTAGGATGCTTGAAAATCGTCTCATTTGGATTTGTTTGGTAGCATTAATCAAATAAGGAAAAAGCACTATCAAATCAAAATCCTGCCGAAAGGCATGCATAAGGCGCGTTACGGCAGGCAGCAAGTAAAAACGTGAATTGCATTAAGTTGAGCCAATACCTGAAGAATTCCCTACAAGTATCCTCTTTCTTCTGATGTTATCGTCCTTCAAGTTTACTCACCAACTGGCGATGATTGGCAATCATTGCCCCATAACTGCTCTTGTGTGCAAATAGAAAATTCTGCACCTCCTTAATGGAGTTCATAAAGTTGGTGATCATGTCCTTGAAGTATTCTGACTGCAGGCCAATAAAGCTGGAAATTTCGGCACCCAAAAAATAGCGCACCTGAGCGTCAACAAAATAGGCCTTATCTGAAGGTACAATGGACCGATAGTAGTGTAGCAACTCCCTGGTGAGTTCGATTCCTTCAAATGAGCTTTTGAAATTGCGCTGTTTAATTACATTCGTAAGGAGAGAGGCCTCCTTCAATGAACTTGGTAACAAGTTTTCATCAATTCCAAGTTGATATCCGATGTAACGCCATAAGAAAATAAAATCCTCTTTTTGTTTAACGGACAGTTCAAAACCAGACTGATTTAATCCTCCCAAAATAATATAAGAGAACGCAAGGTTAGTACCAGCCATATCTTCCTGGTTAATGGGAAGTCCCCAATCCATATCCCAATTTCCTTTTTGTATATGGTAGCGGGCAATAGCATGAATGAGCCTTGTCTTGTTGATTTGAACAGGTCCAATATTATCTGCGGTGAGATTGCCCGGTGTTGAGACGCTGATGATAAACTGCGCAGTATCTGTCAATCGTTTGCCGGGAGATTGACGCATCTTATCAGATAGGTAGAGTGCTTTGTTTCCCGGCGTACCAGCGTAGCAATACGGCAACGCCAGCACACCAAGCAAAGTCATCATCTCAGCGGCATATGTTTCAAAGACCTGTTGACCGCGTAGAAGCCTGCCTGCATCAAACCAAACAGGTTGCTGATGCTTTCTTAGTAGAAATTCCTTTACACGACTTGATTTTCTTGCCTTTTCAATTTCACTTACTGACAATTGGAGGAACCTGTACAAATCAGATTGTTTATTACCCAGGAAGATGTTTTGGACCAAATGATCAGCGTCATGATCTCCCAGAAGACGTTGTTTATCCAAAAAAGTTTTAGTGGTTTTCATAGCAAGGGTTCTACCGTCTTATAAAAGCGCAGAATGCTACAAAATGTTCAAGATCAAACATGCTAAGATTTCATCGCTATCAAATCATCAATGTTTGCGTCCAGCATTCTTTGGTATTCTTTACTGTACCAATTCAGTACGTCACCCTTATCCTTTAATAGGTTGCTGGATTTTCCTGAGGCCTCAAACGCATTATATCTGGCGGCAGCAAACATAATGGCAGCGCCGACCCGTTCTTTGGGTTCAGTTTCAGTGAATTCGTTCGCTAGCGCGATGAACTTGTCGGCCATTACAGAACGCGGTATTTTGTCATTTTCCCCACTCATACTTTTTTCAATTTTGTAAACACATGCGACGCTTGCGCCATTTGATTGAATGTGATTTCTGTAAATTTACACCCGGAAAGTCGTTGTCCAAATTAGTGAGCTAAAAGTATAAGATCTACTATCCGCCGACGCCAACCCATGTTGATTTATGTTTGAAATGATTTACATTTCAGTGGGACACTGACTAGGTTGTGGGCGCAAGCGAGACGCTTGCGCCTGTTGTCTATCAGAAGTTTTATTTGAGTTTCTCTATAAACTTTGCCTTCGTTTTAGCCCTGACCTCTTCCAGCGTTGCGCCCGGCATAAGCTCAATCAATACCAGTTTGCTCAGATCACAAATAAAAACGGCTAAATCTGTAATCACAACATCAACGGCTTCAACGGCAGTAATCGGCAGCGTACAAGCCGGAACAATCTTGGAAGTTCCATCGGGATTGGTATGCGTGAGTGTGATTATTAATCTCTTTGCGCCGGTAGCCAAATCCATTGCACCACCGACTCCGAGCAGTGGCTTTCCAGGAACTGCCCAGTTGGCAAGATTTCCTCTCGCGTCGACTTCCAGACCTCCCATGATGGCGACATCCACATGACCTCCCCTGATCATGGCAAACGAGTCACAACTATCAAAGTAGCTGCTTCCGGGTAAAGCGGTGACGGGAATTTTTCCTGCATTAACAGGGTAATCCATTGCGCCGCCACCATCAGAAGGGCTTGGGCCAACACCTAGCATTCCATTTTCAGTATGGAGAATAATACCATCTGTAGGCTTGATGAAGTCAGATACCAGTGTTGGAATACCAATCCCGAGGTTGACGACATCACCACGCTTCAGTTCAGCTAAAGCGCGCCTGGCCATGTTTATTCTCGATTCACTTACTTTTTTAGCTGAACCAACAGAAGAAGAGGTTCCCAGGTATTCGGGTGTAATATGTGCCTGTACAAGGTGGTCAACAAAGCAACCGGGTGTATGGACAAAATTGGGATCAATCTCTCCTACATTTACGATCTCTTCTACTTCGGCAACAACAAGGTCTGCCGCCATTGCCATGGAGGGGTTAAAATTCCGCTCCGTCATGCGATAGGTAAGGTTCCCCGCGGTATCCGCTTTCCACGCCCTGATGAATGCTATGTTGCCACGAATACCTTTCACAAAAACCTGCTCGATACCATCTACTATTTTTGTCTCCCTGCCTTTTGCCAAAACTGTTCCAACCGATGTGGGCGTATAAAATCCACCAATACCCGCACCTCCGGCCCTGATTGCTTCCGCCAATGTTCCCTGTGGGAGCAGTTCATATTCAATGCTTTGGCTTTGTGCCGCCTGGACCGCGTCAGGATTGCTTGTAAAAAAAGACCCGATCATCTTTTTTATTTGACCATTTAACAACAAGCGACCTCCCCCGAGGTTAGGTTCCCCGACATTATTGCCGATGAAGGTCAGGTTCTTAACATCCGTGTTTGCTAATGCATGAAGTAAATGAACGGGATTGCCCGTCATGCCGAAACCGCCACACAATAAAACATCTCCATCTTTTACGAATGCTACGGCCTCTTCAGCGGATAGCTGTGGTACATCTTTCATAAACTAAATTTGAAAAACACGCCTTGCATTGCGCAGGTGGACGGGCCAATTTAGTTAATTTCAGCAATACGACTCCAGGGAATTTTGCATGCCAGCAATTGAGCAGAAGCTGCAATCAAAATTTGGCAATAGTTTATTTATTCATAACAAGAACCTATTTGCCAAAGCGGCAATGCCTGCGGTAAGGGACAGAACGCCAACACGCAGGTATAATTCAGCACGAACCTGATTATGATTACATCTGTGGAGGGGTATATTGCATGCATCGTTGCTTGTTCTTCACAGGAATTTTAAGTGATGTATTATTCAACCGATAAGATTGGTTACTTAAAACGTTTCATTGTGTAAAGTTAATCAGGACCCATTGCACAATCTCCCCTTCTTCCAGAAGAACTGCAACAAAATATTTTATTCGTTATCTGGTACGAAAGCGAAAGGCTTATTTTTTACAATAAAGCTTGGGCTGAAGGTAAAAAAGATCACCTGCCCAGCAGCAATTCAGTATTGTTTTGACCAAAGCAAAAAGGGGCGTTTAAAAACAACAATGACAATATAGTTACGCTTTTCAAAATCATCGTTAATTTGTTCCTCTTGGGTGGCATGAGAAACAGTCCGCGCTCGCGTAGACAAAATTCTTGACATTCTGATGCTGGTTCGTTACTTCAACCTGATTGCTGTGTTGATGGCAATCAATGCAACTGAACACCGCATAATTGCTGGCACTGGTGTGACAGTCCGTGCATGAATTCCACGCCTCTTTGTGTTTACCACTATATATGGGGAAATACATACCATCGTGATCCCAATTGGCCGGTACCCATCTCGTATTATCGTGACATTGCGCACAATCCTTAGGAAATTGGGCATTCGCGTGATTGGGTTGAGAAGTACTGTTATAATCATCCAAATGACATCCTACGCAGGTATTGGGTGTATTGGCGTAACCGTTAGCATGGCAGCGTGCGCAATCATTGGCGATGGCGGCATGGGCACCCGTCAGCGGGTAAATGCTATTATGGTTGAAGTCGGCTGGAATCCAGGCTTTCTCATCGTGGCATTGCGCGCAATCCTTGGGGAAATTGGCGTCCGCATGATTCGGATTCGTCGTGGCTGTATAATCATCCAAATGACATCCTACGCAGGTATTGGGTGTATTTGAATAACCATCTGCATGGCAGAGAACGCAGTTATTTGCTACGGCATCGTGCGCGCCTATCAATGGATATACGGTGTTGTGATCGAAAGAGGACGGAGTCCATCCACCTGTAGTATGACATTCAGCACAGTTGTTAGAGAAGCCTGCGTTTGTGTGATTGGGATTAGTGGTGGCTGAGTAATTGTCCAAATGGCAACTCGCACACTCCGGAGAGGCATCGGCATAATTTTCTGTCAAATGGCATTGCTTACAGTCCGCAATATTGTGCCCCATGGTTAGCGGAAAAAAATCATGCTCAAGAAGTTCCGCAGTCCATCCTATAGAAGCAGGATCATGGCACTCAACACAATCACTAGAGAAACCCAGTTTCTGATGATCCGGGTTATTCGTCGCCGCATAATCTTCTCGGTGACAGTTAATACAATCATTTCCAATCGGATTAAACTTTAAGCTGGTCTCAGAGATATGGCATTGCGCACAACTTGGCGTGTTGTGCGATCCTACCAGTGGAAATCCATTTTGTTCATGCAGCTCCGGAATATTGTCTACGATCCAACTTTGTGGCGTATGGCATCGGGCGCAATCATTACCGACGGACATGCTATGAATATCGGTATGACAATCAACGCATTGTGAAGGAGCACTTCCAAAGACCAGCGAAGTATGACATTGTTTACAATCAGCCTGCTGATGGCTTCCCGTTAGCGGGAAGTTCGACTCATTATGATCGAAGTGAAGTGTATCTCTCACCGGTAACCATCCAGATGCGTCATGACAAGCCGCACAATCCAGCTTAAGGGCATCGCCATGCGGCGACTGTGCATAGGTTTGGCAAAGAAGGCCAACGAGTGCCAATATTATTGATGACAGTCTATACATTGATGTTTGGTAATAGTGTACTGAATAGAAATCTTTCCCCCCAGCTCAAAAGGCCTATGGCTAAGGCGGCATACAACAGGCAAACGATCAACGTTAACATTTTTATGACACTGCATACTGAATGAAAGCTTATACCTAAATGACCATCTGTCTACTCCACAATCGCCCCTTCTTCCAGTAAAATATCATACTGATAGCCAGCTCCAAAATCCTTATTGAGTACTACTTTGCCAGTCAAAGTAACCGTATGCCCGACGGGTATTTGGACAGCACAAGTGATGACCAGATCATAATCATCCTTGCTTCCGTCCTGCAAGTGTACCCAGTTGCGGCCCATAATGTTGGGATTGATCTTCACACATTGACCGCTGATTTGTATGGTTTTTCCTGCATACTTAGCCGGATTAGCCACCAAATCTGCAATTTTAACGGAGCCTTTTACGTCTACCTCCTTCGCAGGCCTAGTGCCGGAGGATTTCGATTCAATCGGTGTGCTTTGATTACCATGATCTGCCTTCACAATCGCGGACACCAAATACAATCTATCGAATACACGTTTGTGTTCTTTACTTTCGAAGTTGGTTTTCATCAAACCACCACGATAGAAATATATTTCCCCAACCGACACTTCTTGCTTATTCGTAGCAATCCAAAACGCTTCCTTTCCCTCTTTTACACGAAGGTAAACATAACGCGAGGTTGGTAGTACCTCTTCTACGGTAACGGTATGCAGGTCAGATCCGAGCGATTGTTTTGACAAATCGGGAATTGCCGGCCGTTGATCTTCAGAGAAAATACCTGAACCTTCCGCTGTGCCGATGTTGTTTGAAGAAGCATCAATGACTTTTGGATTCTTCGTACAACGCGCCATCACGATCAGTATGACGGTGCCCATACAGATCAATTTTAATATATAATTCATCTTCATGGTGTTTTCTATTTAAAAGCGCTGAATTAGCCTGGTATTTACCCTATAATTTTCTTCTGTAGCTGTAGCAGCCAATTCCCCCAGAACGGTGACGGACATTTTCTTCGTTATCCGGTACGATAGGGAGATACCGTAATAGTTTTGTTTGGTAATTAGCTCGCTGCTCAAGTAGGTGTAGTCAACAATTCGGTAATACAGATCGGCGTCCAACTTCATTTTGATCAGAGGTCTTGAATGTCTAAAAGATAAAATATTGCTTTCCATATAAGAAGATGTGTTCCGATTGGCATTCAGGGATAGACTTCCTCCAATCCATGGAATTTTTGACACATTTATATATCCGTTGTAATTATCAGAATTATTGTGGTCGTTGCTTTGGAATCTCTTGCTGTAGCTCAATCCTATGCTGATATTTTTAAAGGGCCTGGCATTCACTCTGAATCTCATGCCCTGCCGGGCGATATCATTATCATCGTCAAGGAGCCGTTCAATTTCGGTTTTTAGGGTTTCATAGTATATGATTTGTTTACGCGTATTGTATGAAACACTAAAGTCGACCTTGCGACCTATGCGATACGCAAGTGAAACGTAAAAATTGGTCAACCTGGGCTTGCCAACAGAGTCGGCATTTACCCTATTGTATAAGTCAAGCTCGAACGAAGAAAAAATGTTTAGCGCGCGACCTATTGTACTGGAATGCTGGAAGTAAGTATATCGCCTGTCTATATTGCCGTTGTTCTTCTGCTCCAGGAAACCCAGTGTAGTCTGGGAATACATTTCTTTGTTGTCGCTTTTCAAGCCTATGTAGCCGCCATATTGCAGTAGATCTGAATTGAACTTATAATCCATAACATCCGGCCTGAAACCGACGAGCAGGCCTGCATAAAAATTACCAAAAAACTTTTCCGCCTGCAATCCATCAATAGCCCCAACGGATGACACCTTGGGATTGATTTTCCTCCCCACTATTAATGACATCGTGGGTGTAACGTCATACCTTAGGGCCAAATTGTAAATGTTGAAAACATCTTTTGGCTGAAGTGACATAGTATCTTTTGGTACGAAAGTTTGCCTGTAGTTCATATAAGTTTCCACCGAGAATTTTGAATTATTGATCTGGGGTGCATTAAATGAAAGACGATACATGGCCCTCGTCACATTACCTCTGGTGGAGGATATCGTGCTGTAACTGGCTGCAGAAACGCTTCCGTTGATTTTATTGCTTCGCCTAGTTGACGCGCCTACTTTGTCAGAATTGATTTTGGTACCGTTGTTCGGATCGTCAATGCGCTTTTGATCAATGGGGGCTTTTGACCTAAAAATGATTTTGTCGTCCACTTTCACATCGGCCCCGTTCAGGATGATCGCCACACAAGATGTAGAAGACTTATTTTTTACAATAAGGCTTGGGCTCAAGGTTGTACCGCGGAGCAGACGCAGCGTATCACCAATGGAGATATTTCTTGTGTCGGAAAATTTCACATACGCATTATTGGAAGTAATGAAGGTCACTTTGCCCTGCAGCACTTCGGTATTGTTTTGAGCGAAGCAAAACAGAGGGCTTAGCACCAATAATGACAATATGGATACGCTCTTCAAAATCATCGTTATTTTGTTCCTCTTGGGTGGCATGACAAACAGTCCGCGCTTGCGTAGACAAAATCCCTTACACCCTGATGCTGGTTGGTCACTTCAGACTGATTGCTGTGTTTATGGCAATCAATGCAACTGAACACCGCATAATTGCTGGCGCTCGTATGACAGTCCGTGCATGAATTCCATGCCTCTATGTGTTTCCCGCTGTATATTGGGAAATACATACCGTCGTGATCCCAATCGGCCGGTACCCATCTCGTATTATCGTGACATTGCGTACAATCCTTAGGAAATAGGGCACTGCTGTGATTGGGTTTTGACGTACCGTTATAATCATCCAAATGGCATCCTACACAGGTATTTGGCGTATTTGTGTACCCCTGCGCATGGCAGCGTGCGCAATCATTGGCGATGGGAGCATGCGCACCCGTCAACGGGTATATGCTGTTATGGTTAAAGTCGGCTGGAATCCAGGCGGTCTCATCATGGCATTGCACACAATCCTTGGGGAAATTGGCGTCCGCATGATTTGGATTCGTCGTGGCTCTATAATCATCCAAATGGCACCCTACACAGGTATTGGGTGTGTTTGTGTATCCCTGAGCATGACAGCGTGCGCAATCATTGGCGATGGGAGCATGCGCACCCGTCAACGGGTATATGCTGTTATGGTTAAAGTCGGCTGGAATCCAGGCGGTCTCATCATGGCATTGCACACAATCCTTGGGGAAATTGGCGTCCGTATGATTTGGATTAGCGGAGGCGTTATAATCGTCCAAATGGCATCCCACGCAGGTATTTGGCGTGTTTGCGTATCCCTGAGCGTGGCAGCGCGCACAGTCGTTTGCAACTGCAGCGTGTGCACCGAGCAAGGGGTATATGCTATTGTGGTTAAAATCAGCCGGAGTCCAGGCTTTTTCGTCGTGGCATTGCGCGCAATCTTGTGGGAACTTAGCATCCACGTGATCAGGATTAGTGGTGGCTGTATAATCATCCAAATGACATCCTACGCAGGTATTTGGTGTATTCGCGTAACCATTAGCATGGCAAAGCATGCAATTATTAGCAATGGCGCTATGCGCACCCAGAAGCGGATGAACGGTGTTATGATCAAAAGAGGACGGAGCCCAGGCCTTCTCGTCGTGGCACTGTGCGCAATCTTGCGGGAACTTGGCATCCGCGTGGTTCGGATCAGTTGTGGCTGTATAATCATCCAAATGACATCCTACACACGTATTGGGTGTATTTGAATAACCATCCACATGGCAGAGGGCGCAGTTATTGGCTACGGCCTCATGCGCGCCAATCAATGGATATACTATGTTATGATCAAATGAGGACGGACTCCATCCACCGGTAGTATGGCATTCGGCACAGTTGTTAGAGAAGCCCGCATGGGCGTGATCGGGATTAGTGGTAGCTGTGTAATTGTCCAAATGGCAACTCACACACTCCGGAGAAGCATCAGCATAATTCTCAGTTAGATGGCATTGCTTGCAGTCCGCAATATTGTGCCCCATGGTTAGCGGAAAGAAATCATGCTCAACAAGTCCTGCAGTCCATCCTAACGAAGCAGGATCGTGGCATTCAACACAATCAGCAGAGAAACCCAGTTTCTGATGATCCGGATTATTGGTTGCTGCATAATCTTCTCGGTGACAGTTAATACAATCATTTCCTATCGGATTAAACTTTAAGCTCGTCTCAGAAATATGGCATTCCACGCAACTTGGTGAGCCGTGCGACCCAACCAGGGAAAATCCATTTTGTTCATGGATCTCGGGAATATTGTCAACGATCCAACTTTGTTGCGTATGGCATCGGGCGCAATCATTACCAACGGTCATGCTGTGAATATCGGTATGACAATCAACGCACTGGGTGGAAGCATTTCCAAAGACCAGGGACGTATGACATGATTTGCAATCAACTAACTGATGGCTTCCCGTTAGCGGGAAGTTCGACACATTATGATCGAAGTGAAGTGTATCTCTCACCGGTAACCATCCAGACGCGTCATGACAAGCCGCACAATCCAGCTTAAGTGCATCGCCATGCGGCGACTGTGCATAGGTTTGGAAAAGAAAGCCAACGAGTGCCAATATTATTGATGACAATCTATACATTGGTGTTTGGCTATAGTGTACTGCACAAAAATCTTTCCTTCCTTCTCAACAGGCTTATGACATAAGCGGCATTCAACATCAGCATGACGGCCATCCAACGGAAAGGCAGTCAGATTATGGTCGAATTTACTGGGGAACCAACTATCAGAATCGTGACATCGTTCGCAGTCCGTTATTCCCTTTACTGCAAAACGATCACCATGAACATTCTTGTGACACTGCGAACAGGATGAACTCTTATTCTTAAACGACCATCTATCTTCACTGACATGGCATGAGAAACACGGAGTGGCCGAGTGCGCTCCGGCCAACGGGAATTTTGTTGCCTGATGCTGGTCGAGCGAATATAAACTGTAATTGAATTTCTCCTGTACCGTATGACATTCAACACAGTCTGGGGAAGTACCATTTCTTGCAAATTCGGCTTTATGATAATCTGCATGGCAGTTTTTGCAGGCAGAGAAATTTATCGCCTCTGTGTACCTACCTTTGTGGCATTTCTTGCAATCCACAACCACATGCTTACCCTCCAACGGATAGTCAGTGGCATCGTGATCAAAAGTGGCTTTTGTCTCTGATTTTAGTGCTATAAAACTTGTTTCCGCATGGCATTTGGCACAATTGTTTCCCAGCTTACCCTTGTGAACATCCTTATGACAAGACGCGCATTGCGTTTCAGAGACCTTTGGCGTAAAGCTGAAAACCATGGCCGCTTCCGTGGTATTTTTGTGGCACTTAAAACAATCTACTGTCTTGTGTTTTCCGTTTAGGGTGAAATCAGTTGTATTGTGGTCAAAGCGATTCCTGCCGATGAACTCAGAAAATGATCTGTCGGTATGGCATTGTGTGCATTTGCCCTCGAAGCGATTATTGTGAGGGTCCTTGTGACAGGCCACGCAATCGTTATGGGGGATATTTGTAAATGCCTGAAATTCCCTTCCATTTTTGGTGCTTACTTTATGGCATTCTTTACAATCAACTTCCGTGTGCTTACCGGTGAGTTTGAATTTAGCGAGGTTGTGATCGAACTTTGACGCTGGCCTGAACGCCTTCATGTCATGGCAAGCCACGCAGTTCGTTGATAAGGTCTTTTGGTGAAAGTCTTCATGACAAGACAGGCATTCTTGTTTCAAACCCAGAAAAGTGTTTTTGTTTTTTCTTAACTCAGCGTTTTGTATATAATCCGGTCGGTGGCAATCACGGCATTCAATGACAGCATGCTTACCCTCAAGTTTATACCCGGTAAGGTCGTGGTTGAATTGCTTTTCATTAAATCGAACCATATCAAAGTTTCTTCCATGGTGTTCGCTGTGACATGCGAAACAATCTTTGTTGGTTACGCTAGCACTGGAATGGTATCCTTTTTTTTGACTAACCAGTGACTGGATTTCTTTGTGACACTCCAGGCACTTGATGCTGGAAACCTTCTTTCCCAGATCATGGCATTGCGTACAATTGCTCATCCCTTCAAATTTGGCATGTGCAGTGGATAGATCACCTGGTGATATTTGTCCGAAGCTGACTGAAACAGACAATAACGTCGTGATGATATGTATCCAAAAGAATTTCAAATCCGTCTAGCCGTGCTTTTTCACAATATGTCCGAATCTTTTTGAAATCTCTATGCCCGCCTTTTGAAGGAATTCTGTGGGCATTTCTCCTCCGGCAAAAATGTAGACCAGGTCATTCTCCAGTACCTTATTTTCTCCATCAACATTCATCGATACCGATTTTGAATCTACGGAGACCAGGTCAGAGTTAAACATCATTTTGAGCGAGTGATCTGCAACAGCACGCTCCACATTATGTTTGTTTTTTGGCTTCAGCCGAGAGAATTTATCCTTTCTATAGGAGAGAATAACTTCATTTCTGTCTTTCAACAGCAAGGCGGATTCTACAGCCGAATCTCCCCCGCCTACCACTATTATTTTCTTGTTCGAAATCCTCTCGGATTCTATCAGGCGATAGGCAACTTTTGGCAGGTCCTCACCCTTGATCCCTAATTTCCTCGGGCTCCCCCTGCGCCCGATGGCAAGCAGAACATTATTGCTTATGTATTGATCACCTCCCGCTGTTACTACTTTAAACGCCCCATTCTGCATAGGCAGGATATCTTTTACTTTGGTATTCTCCTTGATCCTGAGACTGTTTTCTGAAATCACTTTTTTCCAAATTCCCAGCAACTCATCTTTCGAAGTGTCCGTCAACTTCACCTTCCCGAATAAGGGCAGGTTCATCGGTGAGGTCATAACAACTTTTGCTCTCGGAAAGGTATAAACCGTTCCCCCTAAAGAATCTTGTTCAAGCGTTATACTCGTTAATCCGTGTTTTTTTGCGGCTAGTGACGCGGAAATACCTGCAGGCCCTGCGCCAATAATAACAATGTCAAGCGCATCTTGCCCTGCTTTCTTTTTGCGCTTCACCATGTATTCCACCGCTTGCTGGCCTTGTTCAACGCTGTTTTTAATCAATCCCATTCCTCCCAGTTCTCCTGCGATATAGATACCGGATACGTTAGTCTCAAAGTTTTCATTGACATGCGGCAAATCCACACCCCTCGCTTCCGTGCCGATCCGGAGCGATATGGCCTCAACAGGACAAGCATGAAAGCATGCGCCATGACCAACACAGTTTGAAGCATTGATGACAGTCGCCTTGCCATCGATCAGCCCCAAAATATCTTTTTCCGGACAATCCGAGATGCATGCAGCGCTACCGATACAAGTATTAAGGTCTATATAAGGATGCAGCGAAACGGGCTCAAATAATCCCTCCGCTTTGGCAATAGCCACTTTGTGCCGCGTCACAGATGAAGTAACCTTATTCTGTCTCAAATAAAAATAGACTACGACTGCACACAATAAAATTGCGGCGCCATACATCACTACTTGTTCAATAAATACTTCTTCCATCAGAATATCCATTTATATCCAAACGATAACGTAACTGCAACGTGGATGATCAGTATGATCAGCATAATCAACGCAAAGGGTAAATGTGCAACGTGCCAGTATTTGAATAGTTTTTGCATCGTCTGTAATCGCCTTATTTTATTGGATAAGGAAATTTCTTCTTTCGCCAATTTGATAATATATCTTCTTTGTTTCCTGCCAATTTTTCTTTGTCTGAGAATTTTTCTGATGATTCCAATTGCCTTTCTATTTCCAAGATGACCTGAACCATTTCCGGATGGGTGATGACCTGAAGTCAGGCTGACGATCGTGCGGGCTATTTGATCATCAATTCCAATACTTCTCTTTAACGTATCCGACAAACCCTCCTGCATATGCTTCACCTCGTTGAGTGTAAGTTCCCTCCCCTCAATGGTACGGGGTATCTGTATATATACAAATCTGCCTATAACACCGCTTAATACAACGGCAACCATACTCCAAAAGGCAATGGAAACAATTCCGCCAAACTTAAAAGCAGTGTGAAAAAGAATTAGGATAGGACCAAGCGTGCAAAGGAAAATATGAAACTCCAGCAGGTATTTCAGTCTTAATTGTTTTGTTAGAAAATTGTATCGCTTCCTGGCAATATAAATTGAGACCCCGAACAATATCATCAGCGTACCCAAAATACCCAGGCCATGCCCAAAGGCACCACTTGGTTTAAACCAGTCGTGACGGGGATGATAAAACCTTTCCTCCAGCGGACTATCATAATAGGAATACCCTGTGTATATAAGGTACGCCGTTACGGCTATAACGGCCAGCACCATCGTCCCGACATAAATTCTATGAACAGGTTTGGTCATTGATAAAGCTCATTTATTTGATGATTTAATAATCTTCTTCATTTCTTAATCCCATCACACTCAGCACCTTGTATCAAGGTAAATCCAATCTGGAGTTCCGGTCATTGATAAACTTCATCAGTTTTACAGATTTATTCCTTACAAACAGACCTGCAACACAATGGACTTTACGTGGTGATGTTGTGCATTCGTTTCTTCCAAAAAGCCAGTATACTAATAATCAAGATCGAGGTGATCACAATGTATACCCATTGTGGTATGGGAACAGGATCTCCGGCAGCATACGAATGCAATCCGGATAAGTAATAGTTGACACCATAGTAGGTCATGACTACCGATCCCAGCCCAAAAATTGTAGCAAAATTATAGGCAAACAGCCCTTGCATTTTAGGGATAATCCGCATGTGCAGGATAAATGCATAGACCAGGATAGTCACCAAAGCCCACGTCTCTTTCGCATCCCAGCCCCAATACCTGCCCCATGATTCATTAGCCCAAACGCCACCCAGGTAAGTTCCTATACTGATCATAAACAAGCCACCTATCAAAGTCATTTCACTCAGGTATGACATCTCCCTGATCTGATGATGAATTTTGTCCTTGTTCCTGGTGGTAAGGAAAACCATCAGGATTAAATTGATTAGTCCTATGATGGCCCCTAACATTAGGAATCCATAACTCCCGGCTTCCATGGACACATGGATGGTCAACCAATACGATCTGAGCACAGGAACTAAAGGTGTGATTTCCGGGTCGAGGTAACTCAAACTGGCTACGAGCAATACGGTAGCGGACAAGGTCATCGTCGCAGCCAAGCCACCGAAAGATTTTCTGGCAAATATTACACCGGCCAGGAGCGTAGTCCAGGCTATGTAAATCATTGACTCATAACCATTGCTCCAGGGCGCTCTGCCCGACACATACCATCGCATACCCAGACCAATCGTGTGGAAAACAAAGCTGGCGATCACCAACCCAAGTAACACTTTGTGTACAGTGCTTAGCTTAGTGTCGGGTCGGAAAACGGAGAAGAATAGAAAGAACAAAAACGCAACGCCCAACAATGAATACAAAACGGCCAATCGATTGAAGATATTCAATTTATTGAGGAGTATTTCTGCCTTAATTTCCGAAGGCGAAGGCATCAATGCCCCACCTTTTGACTTTTGATACGATGCTAATTCGCTTAACATTTTACCTGCCAGCCTATAATCATTTGTAACCATCGCCTCTGCCAGCGCGGACTTATACGATTCAAAAAATTTTGTCGCCAATGGCGTGTTTGGTTCACCATGGTTATGGCCTGATACCTGAACAGCGGCCCAGGTATTGTTGGGGTCGTCTGGCACAGGTACCATCTTGAACAGGGTGCCCGAATACACCATGTTTGCTATGTTCACCCTTTCATCAATTTTCATCAGCTCTTTTTCATAGACACCCCGATCAACAGGCTGGAGGCTATACGCAACGCTGACCTCATCATTCAGCAGGTATTCACCATTCTGCGCAAAAAAATCCTTATAGGAAGCCATCTTTTCAGAGACCCCGAGAAGTTTGTGGATTGCTTCATGCTGGCCCAGGCTGATCATGGGCACTCCAATCCAGTCTCGGCTGTTAACAAACATTCCCAAAATGATCTGATCGGCATTTAGCCCGTTGAGGCTTTCTTTCCGAGCCAACTTTCTCATCACTTCCCGGGTAAGCGTATGGATCGGTTTCATCCGGCCATTGTGATCCTGAACAATTAGCCTGCTAAACGCGCGCGCATGGTCAGCATCGACAATGTTTTGAAAATTCCCCTGATCGATTATCTTTTGTGCTGAAGTGATCGTAGGTATACTTAGCAGGAGCGCAACGAACACCAGCGAAGCGGCACTTTTTAATCTAAGTTTCTTAATGTTTTGAGAAACCTGGTAGAATCTACTTTTCCGACTCAACAAGGTCATGATCATACCCAGCGTCAGTAGCGTATAGCCAAGGTAGGAAATCCATGAGCCCCAAAAATCATGGTTAACACTGAGGTAAGTTCCCAGTTCATCATTGTCAAAAGAAGACTGAAAAAACCGATAGCCTTCATAGTTCAGAATGTGGTTCATATAGATGCGGTGGTCCTCTTCCAGGTTTTTCCTGGTGTCAATCAATTGTACTTCACTGGCATACGATACTGCACTGTTGGTACCCGGATACCTTTCCATAATGAAGTCGTATAGCTTGAGTGAGAACGGTAACGCAATATGTTTTGCACCATAGGCAATTGATAAACCAAGGCCATCCAGTTCAGTCGTTGAAGGACTTCCATGTAGTCCTTTTGCCCCATATATATAGAGTGTGTCGGCAACTCCGTTTACGGAAACTTTTGCTTTGAGGGCAGTCATACTTTCGCTTTTTACTTTTGGACCTTCAGAGTCAATGCGCACTGCTCCTTTTGCATTGAAATCACCAAAAACGAAGCTACTAACGCCATCAGTATATAATGACCTTAACATCAATGGATGATAGCCTGAAGTTGGATAGAGCGTATCCCTTTTCTGGGTAGCCATTACGGTTTGCATCAAAACCTTACTGGTCTTAATGAGGAGAGAGTCATTTCGATACGCTATGTTTATTGCCTCCGGGATTTGTTCGTCACGAAAATTAAAAATCGCATCCCGGATTCTGTAGGTTTCTCCCTGCCGCACAAAGTATTCCTCCCTGCCATCCATACCACCCATAACAATTTTGATTGTCGGGAGACCGGAGGCGTCAGCATCCAGCACTTGAATCGGGTTTGGAATAAAATCGATTACTTCAACTTCAATCAGGTCCTTTCCAACCAAATAGGACTCCTTCCAATGATTATTCCCCAGCGTGGCAAAGAGCACCGGCTCGTCAAACGCATAGGACTGCTCATCCTTAAAAACGTTGAACTGTAAATAGGTTTCTGAAGATAAGAAGCTATTCGAAGCATCGTTCTCCCGGATATGCATTACGCCCTCATATCCAAAATACCGGGTAACTGCAGACCCTAGCAGAATGATAATCATCGCTAAGTGAAACATTAGTAAAGCCCACTTCTTTTGCTGGATCATCCTGAAGCGGAAAATGTTGACGATAATAGTGACGGCGAATAAAGCGAGCAAGGCGGTAAACCACCACGTCTTGTAGACAACTTTCTGGGAAGAGCTGGTACCAAAATCATTCTCAATAAAAGTGGCTACCGCAATGGATATTGCAAAACAAAGGATGTAAAGACCAGCAGCCCGGGTATTAAAAAGTGGACTTAAGTATTTTTTCAAAAAATCAAGAATAATTTTCATTTACTTACAGCAAAGTTAAGGGTACCAGAAGGAAGTGCACATAAAAAGAAAAGGTCGCTTATAAAAACCTTAGTAAAGTAGTTTTGGCTAAAAAAACAGTAATGCTAATTACCATAAGCCATCTAATCCCGTAAAATATTGGCGAAAAACGGATATTTCAAGGCACTTTTCTGTCAATGGCATGAAATACCGGCTCAAGCCTATGCTTCTCCGGTCGTATCCCTGCCAACGCAAGCACCACTTTCTGACCGTTACCTTCACAACTATTGGGGCGCTTACCCTTAGAAAGGTTTGAATCATCTCTGGAATCAGTCTGAAAATATGCATCGATAATAACGCCCATCACCAAATCCAGTGTAACAACAGTTGGCCGGGCGTATTTCCTACCTCGCATTATGATTTTGTTAGAAAAATTTACAGAAGCTGGCTTTTTGCGGGTGATTTCGATGCCGGTGGTATCAATCCCTATATTGTTATATTGAAATCAGGGGGTGGAGTGGTTCTATCATCAATTTCAAAAATGGAACCAATTGCGCCGCAAGCCGTGACTTTGAAAGATGAAACAACCAGGTGCGGCATATCCGCTTGCCCTTATTACCCCTTTACAACCGTATGTTTTGCGATGTATTCCGGATCAATAGTTACACCGAGGCCAGGACCCGAAGGGACCGTAACAACGCCATGCTCACTTTCAAGCGAAGAAGTACTGCATTCAATTGGTAACGTCCTATTGAAGCCTTTGAATTCATGGTATTCACCCGCATTAGGTATTGCAGAAACAAAATGCATCATATACAAATATCCTAGTCCGGAACCTGAGATATGGGGTACGCATTGTTTGCCAACAGCATGCGCCATCCTGGCTACTTTCATTGACCGGACCATTCCCCCAAAATAAAACATGTCAGGCTGAACAATATCGAGGGCGTCATTACAGATCAACCACGTGAACTGGTGCAGGCTTGGCTCCTGCTCCCCTCCTGCTATGGGTACCTGTAGTGCCACTGCCACTTGTCTGGTTTCATCATACCAATCGAACGGCACCGGTTCCTCATAGAAATCAAATTTATATTCTTCAATTATCTTTCCTATTCTGATCGCTTCTTTCACGGTGTATGAACCATTGGAGTCCGCATAAATAATCATTTCGTCACCAAAGGCTTTCCGAACCAGCGGGATCAGTTTTTCTGTTCTGCCTGCCGGGAAATCGGCGTTCTTACTCATACGACCGCCAATCTTAAATTTCAGGGCCTTGGCCTTCGTTTCTGCTACGTCTTTCTTTATTCCCTCCAGGGATTCTTCTGCTGATTTACCCCGGTAATTGTTGGCTTGATAAACGGCAATTTTTGGATTATGGATCTCACCGATAAGCTCTCCCATTGATTTTTGGGCTTTTTTTCCCAACAAATCAAGCAGTGCAAATTCGATCGTAGCAAGCGGGATCCACAGTGCCAGATTTTGTAGTTTATAATTACTTTGATAAACATAAACTTCCTCCAGCAATTTTTCCAAATTCCTTGCATCTTTCCCGATAAAGAATGGCTGAAGTCTGTTCACGAAAATTGGATAAAGAGAAATCATTTGCGCATTGTTGCTCACCGATATCCCTTCTGCCCCATCTGCTGTTCGTACAATGCAGATAAAATTATTTTGGTATCTCAGCAAGTCAAGTTTTTCGACAATCAATGGATATGGAAATAATTCCACTTTCAAAACCGGTTCTGACGCAGCATCATCGAGCAGCTTATACTTCTCTTCCATCGTATTCAATATGGAATCATTCGCCGAATGACATCCGCTCCATCCTGCCGCCAACAATGTGGCCCCCATCGCACCCTGGGCTAAAAAGTCTCTCCTGGTATTCTTCATATTCTTATTTATTAATGCACCCATCCCGAAATGGGTCATGAGATGTCTTCTCTCGCCCCAAAGATCAGCTTGTCCAAACTCCATGCACCAGGCCCATTAAAGAAGTAAACCAGGCCCAATATAACAAACATAAAGGGATGTTGGTCTTCATACCAAAACCTTCCGCTGCCAACAAAAAACGTTACAAATAACAATGTACCAATGATCAGTAAGGCACCAATCCTCGTGAATAAACCAAGCAGCAAAAATATACCTGCAATAAGTTCGGAAGATTTTCCAAAGTATAGCATCATTTCACCGTTAGGTCCTTTAAAAGTATCCCACGCCAAATATTCTTTCATTAACGATTCATTAAACACTTCCTGGCCATGGTAAATTATTAATAAACCAAGAACGATGCGTATAACGCCCATTGCTTCGTTTTGCCAAATAGGCGAGACTGAAAATAAAGTTTTCATATTGGAGTAGTTAAAAATGCTTGCTATCGGCTCAGTGCATCGTACAATAAACAAAGCTAAAAGAATAATGAAAGCTTCAAGTCAATGCGCCTGTGGTTCGCCTTTACCAGTACCGTCATTTGGGTGGGACTGTATCTTACAAGATTCTCAATTTTCCAGTCGGTTCTCTTCATTTAATCGGGTTCACTGTTGCCACCATCACATAGTCTTTACTGGAGTTATCATTAATTTAATAATCGCGCACAAGACTTAAGTAGTAACGTAGCAGTTAAAAAGGTACGCATTTTAGATTTAGGAAGGAAAAAATAAATTGGATACCTTCAGCTATGGAAATCGTGATGGAAGGGAATTAAAATAAGACCATGTACCGTTAAAACTTGAACATATGAGACTTTTACTTTCTTTCTTGCTGCTTACCAATGTGTGCGTTGCACAAGAGGGTAAATTCACCGTCGATGCCCTTGTCAGTCCAAAGACGAAAGAACGGATTATTAGCGTGGGAGGGCCAACCGCAGATATGCCAGGAAATACAAACGAAGCTATTCAAAGAGCCGTTGACGCCCTTCCCGCCGAGGGCGGTACGGTCAAAATGGATCCGGGCCAATACAACATTATGGCTCCTGTCCGACTTCCTTCAAATGTCAAACTCATCGGATCAGGGCCTGAGACCATCCTAGTAAGAATAGATGGCTTTCACACCAAATTTATCATTGACGCTGATTTTGGTGAGCTCAAATTAACAGTTGACGATGCATCAGGCTTTGCGGTAGGGATGAGTATACAAGTTACGGATGATGTAAATGCTGACTGCTGGGATGTGACAACCGGCATTATCACCGATATTGTTGGCAATGTGATTTACATAGACACCCATCTTATCAGGGACTATGATAGCGAGCAAAATGGCAAGGTCACCAATGCCGGATCCTGTGTCTCTGTTTTCGGAGCACAGAATGTTTTCGTGTCAAATTTTACCATTGACGGGAACAAGGCCAATAACGATCGTCTAGATGGATGTAACGGTGGGGGTGTGGTAATCATGAAATCAAGGAATGTGACCGTCGAGAATGTGCATGTAAAGGATTTTAACGGAGAAGGTATCACCTGGCAAATTACTGAAAATGTAACCGTGCGAAACTGTGAAATCAACGGATGTACCAATATGGGTATGCATCCAGGAACGGGTTCACCCAATTCAATAATCGAGGGTAACAACAGCCATGATAACAAAGTTGGATTGTATTTGTGCTGGAGAGTTCAACATAGTGTTGTTTCAGGCAACGAACTTCATCATAATCAGGAAATTGGCATCAGTACGGGACATAAAGACTCCGATGTGCTTTTTGAAAAGAACCACATTTACGAGAATGGTGGTGATGGTGTTTATTTCAGATATGAAGATCAAAAGAATTCTCCCCACCGCAATACTTTTAGTAACAATACAGTTGAAAATAACGGTACTGTTAAAGGTGGATATGGATTTTCATTTTATGGCAATGCAACGGATGTAGTATTGAAAGACAATATAATACGCGATACCAAAAACGGCAGTCAAAAGGCTGCCATCTTTATCAGCAAAAGTTCACCTGTCGTGAAAACAGAAAATAATAGAATGAGTGGTCATACTCTTGGAAATGTAATTCAGGAATAAAAATAAAAAAGGGTGGATTCACTTCAGTAGCGTAAATGCCTCAGTGGTCATGACCAACCAGAGCCAAAGTAAAATTGAAAAGACTTCCGAATACACCCCTAAACTAAGCCCTCATGGAAAAAATACACTCGGTTACAATTTGGCGATCCATTTTAAGAACGGTCATCTGGGGCTCCTTGCTAAGTTGGTCAATCGGAAGCATGGCACAGGAAAGGCACTTAATCTTCCCAATTCCACAGCAACTTAAGGTTATCAACGATGATTTTGTTTTGGATGAAACTGTATCCATTATTATTCCGCAAAACGCAAGTGAGAAGGATATTTCACTTGCCAGAATGTTGGTACGTGAGTTAAGCGACCGGTACGGTGTTCCATTAAAAATCGTAACACGAACAGATATACCAAAAGACAAGAAGATTGTAGTGATGGGGTCCATTCAAAACCCGTTGATAAAAAAATATTGTGATGTTAATAAGGTAGTGTTAACGCAGAAGAATCCAGGTTCGGAGGGCTACATATTACATGTTAGCAGTAATGCTATAATTATTGGTGGATCGGATGATGCCGGAGCTTTTTACGGATTTCAATCCTTACGTCAACTGATGGAACCTGGAAAGGGAAAAAGTATTCCCGGTGTAGAAGTTCGCGACTGGCCTAACTTTCCTTTTAGAGCAATCAGGCTTTACATACCGGGTCCTGAAAACATAGCTTTTTTCAATCGCTTCCTGGGAGATTTTATGGCACTATACAAATTCAACAAAGTTGTCCTTGAATTAAATTGTATGCGACTGGACAGACATCCTGAGGTCAATACAGGTTGGATAGCGTTTACAAAGTATATGCAATATACCCGATCTAATGCAACAGAGGGGCTTCGTGGGGAAGAGAAAAACTCGAGTCATTATGATGCAGGTGATGGTTTTATTATTGAAAAGGATGATGTTAGAAATATTGTTAAACAAGCGAATCAGAACTTTATAGAAGTTATACCGGAGATACCTTCACTCACGCACGGTTATTATCTATTAACAAAACATCCGGAATTGGCGGAGTACCCGGGAGACCGATGGCCCGATACGTATTGTCCCTCAAACCCTAAAACTTATGATCTGATGTTTGATGTATACGATGAGTATATAGAAGTGATGAAACCAAAGATGGTACATATAGGCCACGATGAATGGTGGGGTGCGCCTATGGGGGTATGCCCATTATGTAGCGGGAAAGATTATTCAACTTTATTCGCGGAGGATGTAACTAAAATACACAGCTACTTTTCGAAGAAGGGTATTAAACTTGCGATGTGGGGAGATTATTTACTTGAAAGTGTGCGCGATACAACGTATCAGGATAGAGTTTCGTCTACGGGAATTAAATACCGAACACCTGGAGCAGTAAGTCCTGAAGTTGTTAAGAAATCCATACCAAAAGATATTCTGATCTTCAATTGGTTTTGGGTTGATACACTAAAAGAAATGGCCCTAAAGCAATTTGGATTCACACAGATCTATGGAAACTTCACACCGAATATCCCCAATTGGGATGAACGAATAAAGAAGATTTCTCTGGCAGGGGGTGCGCCTTCCTCGTGGGCTGCTACGAATGAAGCTAATTTTGGCAAAGACATTCTGTTGGATTTTCTAGGCTGCGCAAATCTAGTTTGGTCTTCGCACACCGTTAAGCAGATTGATATGCCTGGAATCGTTTGGGACCGAATGCCTTCCATCAGATCCGCCCTAAAAGCTGAGCGCGTTCCAAGCGAAGATGGAGATACAGTTGAACCTGTTGATGTATCTTCTCATTTCAATATGTCAAAAAATTCCAAAGTTTTTGACATCAATCTAAGCACAATAAAATCAGGTGAGGTTCGCAGAGACAACAAGGTGTTCAACTTAACAACATCAAAGGTCGCTGAAAACTGTGTGATCGCTGTTGGTGCTGAAGGAGTGGGTGCCAACCCCTTCCCAAAAAACGTAAATGGTATAGGCATTAATGAAGACGTTAGCAGTCTTATATTCTTACACGCTTGTGCAACCCCTTCGGGAAATCAAAAGGCCTATTTTAATATTCCAAACAACTTTGATTCATCCGATCTTTTAGGTTGGTATGAAATTGTCTATGAAGACGGGTTTAAGGAAATAGTTCCTGTCCAATATGGCGTTAATATATTGGAGTGGAATCCAGGGGGAGAGAAAAGCCTTGACACAAGAATCGGTGACACGGGTGCTGACCAAAGGGCCTATTGTTACGAAGCCGATCCAATTCCCTGTTCCTCAGATATGAAAATAAATCCGGTATCATTCTTTGCATTCGAATGGGTTAACAAACGCTTTGGGAAGAAAATAAAGGAAGTAAATATTTTTGGATCTCATCATTATCAAGCCTTAAAACAGGACTATGGAAAGCCTGTTACTGAACCAATGTCCAGCAACGCCATTCTATTAGCGGCTATAAGTAAGGTAAAAAAAAGGGAGCCTTTTAAAACTAAATAATGTTGCATTTGTCTGGTCTTTCGATTAATTGAGGGCAGGCATTGTGTCCAATTTGGGATGTTCTCCTAACCCACTTAATAAAACATACCGTTACTTTCTAAGGGCAACTCAAAATTCAAATAACGTTTGACTACGATCTGAATTATTGGAAAAATGAAGATAGTTGTAGATAGGATAATGCTTTCCCTTATACGAGTGTTACAGGTTAGGCTATGTAACGGCTTTTGTTTTACATCGATGGAAATTCTGAACTGGTCCTGAGCGCAAACGAGAAAGCAATGGATTATTATATTACAAATAAACTGACCTGGAGTCCGGCGAAAAGACCATAAAGATCGCTAATCAAAAATGCAAAAAAAGTAATTGAAATTAACAGGAAAAAACCATGAAATCGAATGCATACAACAATTTACTTATTCACTCCATTCTGACATACGTCTTGTGCTTCATACTCAACACTACTATTCATGAAGGTGCGCATGCCATTGTTGCTAAGGCAACCGGCTTAAATCCAGTCCTGCACCACAATTATGTTTCAACTTCCGGAAATGAATCGGACCCTCCTATTGTGAAGATAATGACGCCGGCGGCAGGGCCATTAATGTCGCTCATTCAAGCCATCGTTTTCCTAGTCTTGCTAAGAACAAGTAGTCAGAAATCGCTGGTGACCCTGTTCTATTTGTGGATGAGTGTCATGGGTTTTATAAATATCGGTGGATACCTCATGCTTACACCAATGGTGGCTTATGGCGACACAGGCCGGGTCTTTGCATTGCTGAACACACCGGAATGGTTGAAATGGATTATCGCTGTTGTGGCTTTGTTAGGATCGATGAAAATAATTGTGAATTTCACAAAGGATTTTGAAAAACAGCTCCCCAATAAATCATCAGATGAAGACTACAAACCAGGTCGACTTGCTAATTTGCTAATCGCATATCCTGTATATGTTGGTTGTGTTTTGACCACGTTGATTTCATTGCCTGTACCAACTTTCATAAGTATACTCTATCCGGCAACAAGCCCTTTCATAACCTTCATGATCTACGGAAGATTGAGACGAAAGAAAGACAACCTGATTGGAGAAGCCAGGTACCCTGAGAAAATTTCACTCGCATTAATCGCCATAGTAATCGTTGCTTTAGTTTTCACGCGATTCCTCGTGAAAGGAGTTACCCTATAAGGTTTGTCGAATTGTTTGCCTCAGTCATCGTGTAGCCTTATTCGTCTTCTGTAAATTACAGTCCATAAGTTTTATCATAATAACTTTGGTAGTTTAGGTCATGATTTTGCAAACCCTACCATCAGCCCACAGCATACCACACTTCCGGACAACCCTGATGATATTTATGGACGAGCAGAAATCATACTGGGTTGGAAGCTAATCCTGATTTCGAAGTCATTTCAGAACACGCTGGGATGAATCAATCTTCATCACTTCAAATTTGAGCTTCCAGGTTCTGGTAAGGACTTACATTTCATGGATTGGTTATGAACAAGCTGACTGACAAAGAAAACTATTCAACTGTGGTGCATAATTGAACCTCATTCCCTATTTTTCCGCCAAATAATAGAAGAACCCTTATGCAATCGAAACCACTCCCACATGTTGCCTACTTCTGCATGGAATATGCTTTGCAGAGCGACTTTAAAATGTATGCCGGCGGCCTCGGCATCTTAGCCGGCGATTACCTCAAAGGTGCGAAAGATCATAAATTTCCAATTGTAGGTATTGGTCTGAAATGGAAGCAAGGGTATACTGATCAACGCATTTCACCGGATGGCAAACCTGTTGACACCTACCCTATCTACGAATACCCTTTTTTACAAGACACAGGAGTCACTGTTTCTGTTACCATACGAAAGCGAGAAGTAAAATGCAAGGTCTGGCTGTGTGATAAATTTCGCAATGCTCCCTTGTATCTCCTTGACACCGACGTACAGGGCAATGAAGACAACTGGATAACCGGACAGCTCTACGGATGGTTTGGCGAGGAGCGAATTGCCCAGGAAATGGTGCTGGGAATCGGTGGTGTCAAAGCTCTGCGCGCACTGAAGATTCCGATAGATGTGTATCACTTCAACGAAGGGCATGCCCTTTTTGCTGGATTTGAATTGGTACGTGAAAAAATGGAAAAGGGAAAACCTTTCGAGAAAGCGCTCGCTGATTCCCGGGATGAAATAGTATTTACAACGCATACTCCAGTTGTGCAGGGAAATGAGTCACATTATCTTGATCGGCTATTGTACATGGGTGCCGACAACGGAGTATTCACAAAACAACAATTGAAAAAGCTCGGCGGTGCGCCATTCAATATGACAGTAGGTGCTTTGCGTCTGTCGCGCAAGGCTAATGCGGTAGCACAACTGCATGCTGAGACGGCCAACAAAATGTGGAAAGACGTGAAAGACCGTGCTGAAATCATCGGCATCACCAACGCCATTCACATTCCTACATGGGTAGACAGGCGGATCATCAAGGCAGCAAAAGATAATTCGAGTAACATCTGGAGGCTGCATCAACAAAACAAAAAGAAGCTTCTCGATTTTGTATATCAGCGCACAGGCGTACGGTTGAAACGGGACGCGCTCTTGCTGGGTTTTTCGCGCAGGGCTGTACCTTACAAACGCAGCGACTTCATTTTCAGCGACCGCTCAAAAATAGACAAACTGTTTAAGAGCGGAAAACTGCAGATTATATTTTCCGGAAAGGCTCACCCCCTCGATGATGGCGGTAAGAGAATTGTCGCCAACATCGTAGCACTTACCAAAAAGTACCCGGGTTCTGTTGTCTTTCTGGAGAACTACGACATGACTATTGGGTCGATGCTCGTGAGGGGATCGGATGTATGGCTTAACAACCCTCGAAGGCCCCAGGAAGCCAGTGGAACTTCCGGTATGAAAGCAGCAATGAATGGTGTCCTCAACCTGAGTATTCTGGATGGCTGGTGGCCCGAAGCCTGCCAGCATGGTGTGAATGGCTGGCAAATCGGAGGCGGCTATGAAAACAAAAATGAAAAGAAACTTGATGCGCACGATCAGAAGGCTTTTTACAAAGTACTCTTAAACGAAGTATTGCCCACGTACTATGAGGACAAGGAACATTGGGTGGAGATGATGAAGCAGAGCACGCTGACCACGCATAAAGAATTTGCCGTAAAGCGTATGCTGGAGGAGTACTATCAGCAGCTCTACATTAAGCGTTGATGTGGTAGCCGTTTCTTGCTAAAATAAAAGACACAGCGTGCTGTAGACATTTGTACCCAAGTGCTTTAGCCTTTTAATCAAGGAACAGAGCCACCGGCTACAGCGAAGATATCATTGCTTGTAGGTCAAAATCGCTGAGGCAACAAACAGCATCGTGAAGTGATATGACGTATTGATGCCGAACAGTTTCCAGGATTTGTTTTCCCAAGCGACGGTACCCAAATCGACGGGCAGGTAGAAACCAAGCCAGGTAAAGATTGTTGAACTCATGATGTTCGAGAACATGGACATTTCGCTGGTGCCAGGGACGTAGCGCCAGGCTGCAATATTATGTGCGAAAACATAGGCCAGGAAAAAGTTGCCGATGACCATTATGAGCATGCCTTTTGCCATCTGTCCACCCGATGACTTAACACTTGTATCCAAGCCCATTTCTTTCGCCCATGCCTTTCCAAATAATGGCGTATACCAAAGGAAGCCAAGGAAAAAGTTGGCTACCACAGCTACCATTACAGCCACGATGTTAATATGCATTTCTTCCATAGTTGTACGCTTTTGTTTAGTTGATTGGTGGAATGAATGTAAATAATTTTACCAGGAGTTTAAAGGCATTCGAGATTAAACAGAACGCTTTGAACTATTCATTGCTTCGGACATCGATATACACAACGTTATTTTCTACACCCGCACGCCATCAAAACTGTAATAACCGCTAACAGCCGAAAGCGTTCTTCAAAAGAAGTACCGAATAGCTTCACGGTGCTATTCGGTACTGAGTTGAGGATTTATGATACATTCAATTTGAATGATACCGGAACAGGATTCAACACAATATCCAGCACTGGCGAAGTCTTACGAACATATTCAAACAGTTCCGTCAGTTTTTCCTTTGGGGCATCGGCATTCAGGTTGACCCCTACGCTGATATTCTTGTAGCCCGGTCTTACGTCTTCCGATAAACCCAGGAAAGCATGCAGGTCAATTTCACCGTTAAGATCAAAAGTTAACGTGTTGATCTTAATGCCCATCGCAGATGCATTGTACACGATCCCGACGGAAAGGCAAGAAGCCAACGCATGAAGTACAGCTTCTACCGCATTTGCCCCGTGATTTTCACCCAGCAGCACGGCGGGCTCATCCCCTTCCAGTACAAATGGTTTTAACCGAGTTGTGTCTTCTTGCTTTGCTCCATAGAATCCATTAATCTCAGTTTGGCAATGTCCGCCATTGATCCATTTTGTAGTAGACCGGAATTTAAACGATGCGATTTCAGGATCAGATTTTACTGCATCGATGGTTCCAAATAGTTGTTCTACATTAACTCCATTCATTGAGTTGATTGCTACTTCGTTCATAATTTGTAAAGTTTAAAGGTTAAAAATTGATTAATGATTGGGCTTCTATTTTGCGTTGTTTTGTTCCACGCTCCATTACTGTTTGACTGCGAGCACCGAGACACTTTTAATGCCGTAGTCGCTCGTAGCACCTTTGGCGCTATTTGAAATGAATTCATAAGGATTTTCCTTTGTAACAATTACCTTCAATCCGGCTGCCTCAAACAGGGCATAGTACTCCTCATGTTGCATTGCACCACCAATGCAAGCAGCCCACAGCGTTGCATTGCAGCTGATGTTCTCCGGAAGTTTCACAGTCGTAACAATATCTGATAAGGCGATGCGGCCACCGGGTTTGAGAACCCGGGCTGCCTCCTTGAATACCTTTTCCTTTTCACCTGAAAGATTAATTACACCATTGCTGATCACCACATCTATGCTACCGGAAACCACCGGGATGCTTTCGATATAACTGTTTCTGAATTGAACCTGCTTGAAACCATATTCCTGCCGGAGCCGTTCCGATTTTTTGAGCTGTTCGGTAGTCATGTCAATGCCGATTACCTCACCGCTTTCACCTACCTGCCGTGCAGCAAAAAAAACATCCATTCCTGAGCCGCTGCCAAGGTCGACTACATATTCCCCACTTTGTAATTGTGCGAGGTCAAAATAATAGCCAACACCGGCAAATGAGTCAATGGCTGAAGCCGGTACATCGTTCAACAATAGTGCAGGATATCCCAGCCTTTCTGCCAATGCCCTTCCCATTTCGAAATGATAGGTTACATCCGGATGGAGCGCCACATCTGTGTACATCTTCTTGACTTTTTGTTCAAGCTCCTCCCTGTTAACTTCAGGTTTGTTTGTGGTTATTGCATTCATGATTATTAGTGTTTAGTGTTTAGTGCTTTATTGAATCTTTATTGGCGTTACACCTTTATTAGAAAAAAGGGCATTATAAATAAGTGAGGGAACGCACAAGTCTATGGTGCTTGTAAGCACAGCAACAAACGTTAATGTGCCTGCCAACAATAAGGCTACTGTGATATGCATCGTAGACATCAGATAGACAATGGATGCCAGCCATGTTGTTGCGATTACACATGCAAACTTTAATTGTTTAGACCGCTCCGGCAGTTTTGGTTTTTTCATCCAGTGGCGTAACGCATAATTATATACATAATCAAAAGGATGGTTTGGCAAGACGATGCCCAGGAATGCTATACCGAGCATTACGGAAAATACAGCGGTACTCTGGGTTGCAGTGGCCACAAGCAATACGATGACACATGAACGATAAGCAAAACGAATTCCAAATGCCATTTCACTCAATTGCGCATTACTCTCACAAGAATAACCCTGGGCACGTAAACGATTAAGACGAGTTACTGTGAGGATGTTTCTTTTTGTTTTCATTACCGACACTTTTTTAGGTTGCAAAAAAATATTAGATCGACGAAAGCAAAGGTAGAATGGGCGAAAGCATGCGGCATTTCCTATCGTCTCAAAGCCGTTAAACATTGTGGCAGCGCATTAAGCGTTGTTGCAGAACCATTAAGAAATGTTGCAGCCCAAGAACAAAAGGTTGTTTAACTTTCTAAATATCAATACCTTAGATTCTAGATGAGTTCAATTTTTCAAAAGTTCATTGCTTTAGGTCACCATCCGGACGATCGAGATGATGAGAAATTGAAAAAATCCAGTTTGCTGGTAATGGCGGGGCCTTTCATGCTGGCCGGGTTGCTTTGGGGACTGATATACTTTGCTAACGGCCTTGTTATTCCAGGTGCAATTCCTTTTTGCTACGGTCTATTATCGATTGTAAGCATTATCAGTTTCAGCATATCGAAAAAGTATAAAAGTTTCAGGAACAGTCAATTATTCCTCATCCTTATCCTGCCATTCGCACTACAAATAAGCCTTGGTGGATTTGTCCCAAGTAGTGCAGTGATGTATTGGGCAATTATTGCACCCGCCGGTGCCATGTTTTTTGATAGTGTCAAGAAATCTGTCTACTGGTTTGCAGCATATATTTTGCTGGTCTGTATTGCCTACCTGGTTAATGACCTTATACCGGACTACGTCAACCAGAATTTGTCGGAAGGTTTCATTGACGGACTATTTCTGATGAACATTATTGGGGTCTCAAGCATTGTTTTTGCTATCCTGTATTATTTCGTAGGGAAAATAACTGAGCTCAATGCGGACATAGAACAAAAAAAGAATGAACTAGAAGAACAGTCCCTGAAACTGAAGGAAATGGACAAAATAAAATCACGGTTTTTTGCTAACATTTCACATGAATTCAGAACTCCTCTTACGCTCATTCTTGGACTTGTAAACAAACAAATATCCGAACCCAAAAGACCAGCTGATCCTAAGGATAGTGATACCATAAAACGGAATAGTCAGCGGCTGCTACAACTGATCAATCAGTTACTTGATCTGTCCAAAATTGAGTCAAGCGAGCTGAAAATAGAAGCATCAAGAAATGACATAGTGAAGTTCGCTGGAAACCTAAGTGCGCAGTTTGAATCATTGGCATCCGCGAAAGAAATCGCAATCACCTTCAATGGTCAAGATCTGTGTGTTCAGGACTCTTTTACGCCCATTGAATTGTTTTTCGACAGGGAAAAGCTTCAAAAAATATTAACGAATCTACTCGCCAACGCGGTGAAATTCACGCCCAAATACGGAAGGATCGCTGTAGAGGTAAAAGAAGAAATGGTCGGTGCGGAATCAACTACCGGGATGGTAAGCATCGTGGTAAGCAACACAGGTGAAGGAATTCCTAAAGACAAGTTGCCTTATGTCTTCGACAGGTTTTTCCAGGTAGATAGTGCCAGCAACAGGCAATACGAAGGAACAGGAATTGGACTGGCATTGGTAAAGGAATTGGTTCAGTTACACCGTGGCAAAGTATCCGTCGAAAGCAACCTGGGCGTAACCTCCTTTATAGTCCTACTACCATTAAATGAAGGTTACCTTACAGAAGAAGAGAAAATGGTTTCCGTTACGGCTGATTCTATACCCGAATTACCAATTCAATTACTCGGAGATACAAGTAAGCCTTCCAAGATAAGAGATTATGGTGCCTTGGTCACGGAATCAGAAGCAGACGACCGCCTTGAAATTCTTATTGTAGAGGATAATCGTGACCTCCGGTCGTTTATCGCTAGTATTCTTGAACGCGATTACAGCATAGTTGAAGCTGTTGATGGCATCGATGGCATGAAGAAAGCCGTGGCATCAATTCCTGATTTGATCATTAGTGATGTGATGATGCCAATGATGGATGGTTTCGAAATGTGCAAGAATCTGAAAGCTAATGAAAAGACAAACCATATACCTGTAATTTTGTTAACTGCGAAAGCAGCGAGAGAAAACAAACTGGAAGGTTTAGAGACAGGTGCTGACGACTATTTGGTTAAACCGTTTGACGATGCAGAACTTCAGGTAAGGATAAAAAACCTCATCGCCATCCGCCAAAAGTTACAGCAGAAATACCAGCAAGAATCATGGCTGAAGCCCAAGGAGTTAAAGGTTGCTTCGGTTCATCAAAAATTCCTCGAGGCGTTAAAAAGGGTCGTTGAGAAAAATATTGATAACGAATTGTTTAGCGTTGAAGATCTCGGTGAAGCTTTGGCGATGAGTCGTTCTCAGATTCACCGCAAACTGAAAGCCCTTACTAACCAGTCAGCCACCACATTTATCCGCAACTACAGACTTCACCGCGCAGCAGACCTGTTGAGTCAAGAAGCGGGCAATATATCCGAAATTGCATACAAGGTAGGCTTTAACAGTCAAACCTATTTCAGTTCATCCTTTCAAGAGTTATTCGGATGCTCTCCGACTGAGTATAAGCAACGAACGATAGCTAAGAATTCCTGACAGTCCGTTTCGTCGTGAAGTCATGGCATTGCGTCAACTATTTGTTGGTTGAAAAACCTTCATGGGCCACGTTCGTTTCCACGTGCGCCGTGTCAGCGTGAATTTGTCCATCCACCAGCGTAATCACACGCCGTGCTCTTTCAATCACCCTGGCATCGTGGGTGGAAAATATGAACGTGATGTTTTCCTCCTGGTTTAGCTTGGCCATGATATCCAGCAGGTTCGCAGCGGATTTCGAATCGAGGTTGGCTGTAGGTTCATCCGCCAGCACAAACTGGGGCTTTGGCGCAAGCGCCCTGGCCACAGCCACACGCTGTTGTTGCCCACCGGATAATTGAGCAGGGCGTGTTTGCATCTTATCTTCCAATCCAATTTCTTGAAATAGTGCACGCACCCGCTTTTCAATCGACGCTCTTTTGCTGTGCTGCAATTGCATAATTAATTCTACGTTTTCTTTTGCAGTAAGTACAGGGATCAGATTGAATGACTGAAAGACAAATCCAATGTTGTGCAAACGAAAATCAATGAGGGCATTCGCTGAAAGTAACGTAATGTCTACACCATTGATCAGAATATTTCCGGTATCGGGCTTGTCTAATCCGCCAATCAAATTCAGCAACGTCGTTTTCCCGGAACCGGATGGTCCTACTAAAGCGGTAAACTCTCCCCTTTCGAGATGCAAATGCACCTTGTCGACAGCCAAAACAGGAATGGTTTCAGGATTAAAGGTCTTGCTGATATTGTGGGCATCGATGACAGTTTTCATAACAAAGCTGTTTATTGTCGAAGGGCATCGGCTGGTTGAAGTTTTATGGCTTTCATTGAAGGAAACAAAGACGAAATTAATGCCGTGCTTACGACGATAATCATGACGGTCTGCAGGCTGGCTATTGGAAATTCAGGATAGATAATGCTACCGAAACCAAATCCCGACATGGCCGCCCCAGCAAAAGAGGAAATATCAATTCCAGCGGTGGAAAAATAAAGAATTGTAATCCAGGCGGATAATAATCCAAGCGGAACGCCCACGAGGGTCAATATTACAGTTTCAGCGAGGACAAGCACAAACACCTTGACTCGGTTCATACCCAACGCAGTGAGCATCCCAATTTCCCGTGTTCGCTCCAATACCGACATCAGCATCGTATTGACTATACCGAAAGCCAGCGCAATCATAATGATGACGATGATGATGGATGAATACTGGTTAATCGTACTTACCATCAGGTCCGTTTCCGGTGAGTTTTCCCTCCATGTTTGTATCGAATACGCAGGGAATCGCTGTTGCAGTGATTGCTTCACACCTTCTACCGCTGTATCGTTGACTAGCAGAATTGCGATTTCGTGGCACGCTTCGCCAATAAGGAGATACGAATTTAGTGTAGCCCGATTAACAAATACGTTTCGCTCGTCCAATGGACTGTTGCTCGTCTGGTAAATCCCTGCGACCTTAAAAGCGCCAGCCGTGATGTTGTTTTCACGATCCGTGAAAGTGAGTACAAGCTTATTGCCGATACTTAGTTTCATCTTATCTGCCAACTTCTTTCCGATCAGGATCCCGTTTTTCTTTTTGAGATCCAACTCATCCCCTTCAATAATCTTTTTTTTCATGCTTGATACAGCATTTTCTTCGTCGGGTATGATACCATTAATTTGAACGCCTGCACTACCCGTAGCAGTGGCCAGCATGCCCTGCGTCATTGATCGGTACGCTACCGCTTTAATATCTTTTACGGTACGCAATGCTCCGCTCACCTGGGCTTGGCCAGCAATGGTAAATGCGGGATCATAGTCGTCCTTAAAATTCGGATGATGAATCTGGATGTGAGCTACTTCGGTGTCGATCACCGTGCGGACCCTTGCGCGAATCATTCCTTCGTATAATCCTAAAACAAAAATACCGGCAAACAAGCCGAGGGCCACCGACGCCAGGATAATAAAGCTCCTCGTTTTGTTACGCCATACATTCCGCCATGCCAGGATCAGGTTCATAATCGCTATTTTTTCATGGCCTTTATCGGATCGAGCTGTACTACCTTTATCATAGGGTATAATGAAAGAAGCAAACCCAACACAAGCACTATAGCACCTTGTGTAAGAAATATATTTACATCTCTAGATGCGGGGAAAATGGGTTCGAAGCCAAACTCTTCATAGACCTTCGCCATTTCTCCCGTAAAGCGTATGGGATATTTGTATAGGTAGTACACGATAGGAACACTGGCCATAATACCAAATACGCACCCACTGATCACCGTCAATACCGATTCCATCAACAGCAACTGCATGAGCTTTATCTTCTTCATCCCAAGCGCTACCAACATGCCCATTTCATATTTGCGTTCTACCATCATCATCAGTAAAGTGCCGATGATACCAAAGCATATCAGCATGTATAAGATACCCTGAATGATGTACATACTTCCTTTGTCAGTACGGATGTGCTGTATTATTTCCGGCATCATTTCCTCCCAGGTCATCGTTTCGTAAGTATTGCCAATGGCAGCGCGGACCCCATCGGCAGTCCCAACAAGGCTGGCTGGGTTTCTTAGCGCCAGGACATACGACGTAAGCATACTTTCGGCACTGTAGAATTCCTGTGCGGCTGGTAAGGAGAGAAAGAGCGATTGATCATTTAAATCCGGTGAACCAAATTTCAGAATCCCTTTGATGGGATATTTTCCGGCTGCAGTCGCTCCGTGGTATCCCTGACCGATAAGCACCAAAGTATCATGCAATTGAAGGCCCAGGCGGCTGGCAAGACCCTGCCCCACAAGCACGCTCCTGTCATCTGCTGTCAGGTATTCCCCAGCGACTACCCGCCGCTGAAGGTCAGTGATTCTATTTTCTTCTTCCGGGGAGATGCCCGTTACCATACAACCCTTGGTAGTTTCTTCTGAGGATGCCAGTGCAAAAGATTCCAACCGGGGCGCTATGTCCGATATATTTTTTTGCTGGAGTATCTTGCGTTCAACCGCACCGGACTGCGCAAAAGTATTATCGAGGATGCGCTCGTCCCAGTAACCCTGCTTATGCACCTGCACATAACCACTGTAGAAGCTTACTACATTTTTGATAAGGTTGTCGAATACACCATCCTGCAAACTGCTGGTGACCACCGATAATATTACTGCAAAGAAAATGGCAGCGATAGTAATGGCTGTGCGGTTACGGTTTCGCCACATATTCTTCCAGGCCAGTTTCATCAACCACATAGCATATCGGGTTTTCCATCAATTTCGCTGACATCCCGTGCACAAATAATACCTGACCGAAAGGTGATGAAAACTGTGAATGGGCTTTTCAGCATCATCATTAAAAATAGTCGTAACTGAAGCCAGTAAAAATGAGTCCGATCATCATTGGAAATGATTTAGGTCATAGGAAGCCAGGGGTCATTCCCAGATTCTAACCTGGCATAATCCGCCTTACCATTACAAGCGGAGATGTTATGCCGGGTATCGCATGTAAAATGAAGTTGCGTGATTAAGGTCACATAAGAACTCGCTCAGAATACCGAAATTTGTGTACTTAAATTAATGCACATGAAAACCATAAGACTGACAACTGAAGATTTTAAACAAAAGGTATTTGACTATACGCAGGAACAGGAGTGGAAATACCGGGGTACCATGCCCGCTATCATTGATTTCTATGCCGATTGGTGCGGGCCCTGCAAAATGGTAGCCCCGGTATTGGAGGAGTTGGCGGGTGAGTATGAAGGCAAGTTGATAATCTACAAGGTAGACACGGAAAAAGAGGTCGAATTATCCGCCGTATTTGGCATTCAGAGCATTCCTAGCTTCCTTTTCATCCCGATTGAAGGCAAACCGATGATGCAGCCGGGGGCCTTGCCAAAAAATATATTCAAAAAAGTCATTGACGAGAATCTGTTGAGCACGGAAGCCAAGGTGATATGATGAAATCAAACCTATCATGCGCAACGAAATGATTAGTTATATCCAACTAGTCAATTTCAACAACGGGGGTATGCATCGAGGCTTCTGATTGAAACGGAAACTTGTATTCCTTGATATTCGTGTGGCGAAAATAGACGCCTTCAATGTGCCCATAAAGCCGCACCATCGTATCAATTGCTGCCTCGTATCGCAAATTTCGAAACCATATGTTTCTTGCATTGGTAATGCTGATAGGTCCAACTCCAGCCTGAATATTCAAACTATCAAAGCTGGAGTTTTCAGCGTTTTTAATCACTATTCCATATTTGCTTTTCATGGTTAACCCGCTAAAAGTCATGCTGTCGATGTATTGGTCATCGATCCCGTTCAATCGGATGGCGGTTTGGGCATAGGAAGAAGTGATATTTTTAAAATGGAAATTCCTGAACACCGGCGGCGTCTGCGTTCTGGGTGCTATGGAACTGGAGCCATAGTGCATGTTAATCTGAATAGCTTCTGCTTCAATACTATCCATTTTAATGTTTTCAAACCACAGGTTTTCCACAATACCTCCCCTTCCTTTCATGGACTTAAAACGAAGTCCTCGTTGTGTGTGGCTGAAATCACAATCGTGTGCATATACATTCCGCACACCACCCGACATCTCACTACCAATGACAACACCACCGTGTCCCTTGTTGGTTATGCAATTCTTGATAATAATATTCTGGCTGGGCTTGTTTACCCGCCATCCATCTTCATTGAGACCTGATTTAATAACAATACAGTCATCACCAGTAGAGAAATAGCAGTTGTCGATGAGCACCTTGTTGCAGGCATCGGGTGTGATCCCGTCGTTGTTCACGCCGTTTGTAATCACCTTCAGATTTCTGGCTATGACATTTTCACAATAAATGAAATGGATGGTCCACATCGGCCCCGACCCAACTTCAATACCTTCCACCAGCACATTTTTGCAATTAATGGTCTGAATCAACGATGGCCGTAAATATGAAGTTGGCGCATAAGCCAGGCAGTTCCTTTGTGCGACGGGTACGTCTTCCTGCACCTGGTCGTACAATTTGGTTAGTGTTTCAATCTGTTTCCCTTTGAATGTCCACCATTTTTTTCCATTGCCATCGATCTTCCCCGAACCAGTTATGGCAATATTTTCAACATCTTTCGCGTAGATCAGCGGATGGTAATTCATGCATTCGATCCCCTCCCACCGGGTGAACGTTGGCGTGCTGTACAGCGCAATGTCATCACTGAACAACAGTATTGCTCCCTCGGACAAAAAAAGGTTTACATTGGATCTCAGTTCCAGCCACGACGTTTTCCATTTCCCGCCGGGTACAACCACGGTACCCCCTCCATTTTGATGGCATGCTTCAATAGCAGCTTGTATGGCAGTCTGATTGTTGGCAGATTCCAGCGTTGCGCCGAAGTTGGTGATCGGGAACTGTGAAGCCGGAAAAACCGGCTCTTTAAACACCTCTTCCCCCCATGGTGTGTTTTCAACGATATCAACAAATGTTACTGACGCTTTCTGGCAAGATTGAATTGTGGTGAAGAAAAAGGTGAATAATAGGATCGCAATGCCTCGCATAATCATGCACAATTGTAAAACATAATAAGACGCTCACTCGGTTTACGCAGGATTTCGTATCAAACCCATAAACAACTGCTATAATCCAATACCCAGGTACCTCATTACAGCCTCATCGCCCTGAAGCGAACTTGGCGGAAACGGATGGTCCACACTAAATACATTCAATTCGTCTTTTGTCAAAAAAGTAGGGAAATCCTCTTTGTATCCACCATTATAACTTACATCACCGTCGTTCAGCTGTAAGTATTTTGAAAAGAATGCATAAACAGCCGCCCTTTTAGAGGGACCGTAGTCATGCCCTTCGTTTGGTAGATGTACGTTGCGAACTTTGTCTCCGGCTTGGTAAGCGTTATAAACCTTTTGGATATATGGAAATTCAACCCTAGGTGTATTGGATGTCCAATCGCCACCATCAGACACGATGAGCAATGGCTTTGGTGCAAACAGTGCGGCGATCTCTACATTGTTGGTTTGATGCATTTTGCTTTTATGGATAGGCATGCCGCTTTCACAAACACATCCGCCAAAAAAGTGGGCAGATACCTGCGTAACAGGGGCCGACACTTTGATGCGATCATCGATCGCCGATAAAATAAAAGTCTGTGTACCACCACCGGAATAGCCAGTCATCCCGATCCTTTCCGGATCAACATCAGTCCGGGAGAGCAGATACTCCAATACCCGCCTACTGTTATACGTCTGTAATACAAGTGCGATGGGCATTTTGTGGTTTACCTGCATGCTTTCCCCCGTTCCCACCATATCATAGGTAAAAACGATGGCTCCCATCCGGGCAAATACAGCGTCGCGTATTTGAGTCTCCTCTGAAAACCGTTTGTCAACACCATGCCCATGGGGATTCAGGATAGCTGCATATCTATCTTGGTTTTTCCTGGGTAAGTACAAATTACCCGTAATATAAAATCCAGGGAAACTTTCGATGACTATGTTTTCAACACTGTATCCGTCCATTTCGCGATGGGCAGTAATGACAGGATTAAACTGACCTTCAATTTTGGGCATTTTATCAAGCTGCATTCCTTTAATGATGCCCTCTCTGATTTGGTTCGCGCGTTTCTGCCACGAGTCAACGTCTGTCCATTGCTTGGCAAAGTCATCCATCATAAGCTTTGCTTCATCTTCGGTCCAATACTTTCCCACGCAAAGCATGTTGTCTTGGCTATGGACATTGACACTAAAACTCAGTATGATAAGGAGTATCCCAGGTCCTACTATTTTTCTCATTGGATCCATTCAAGTTGATAGCGGCAAATGTATCGAAACAATCCCAATATACGATTGTGCTTTTTCAATCCACCAAAGCCTGGTAGATCAGTGCGCGGAGCATTAACTGATCCTGCACGATAGAGCCAGGCTGAAGCTGCGTAAAATAAACCACCACGAGCTCTTCGGCGGGGTCGACCCAATAGGTAGAACCATATGCACCTCCCCAGCCGAATTCTCCGACCGATCCCTGCGTGCCGCGCTCGCCCTGATCGAGTACTACTTCGAATCCGAGGCCGAATCCCTCTCCTGGACGAAAATCAACTCCCCGAGGCACGTGATTTACCGTCATCAAATCGACTGTTCGAGAAGAAAGGATTCTGCTCCCATTAGAAATTCCACCATTTGCAAGCATCTGCAGGAAGAGATAATAATCTCTTGCCGTGGAAAGAAGTCCTGCACCTCCAGAAAAACTTTTCCTTGGGCCATCGACATAGTTACCCTGGCTGTTCATTCCCGATCCATCCGGCGCCGGTTTCAAGGGTTGGCCTTCAGATGGTGTATAAACGGTTGCCAATCTTCCTGCCTTGTTCTTTGGCAAGTAAAAATAGGTATCAGCCATACCCAATGGATCAAAAATACGGGTTTTCAAAAATTGATCTAACGGTATGCCTGAAGCGCGCTCTATGATTACGCCGAGGATATCGGTCGAATATCCATATACCCACTTGGCTCCTGGCTGCGCGTCCATCGGCAGCTTTGCCATTCGTTCTATCGTTTTTGAAATCGGCTCATCACGGTCGGCAAAATACCATCCCTGTATCCCAGCTTTCTTCCACTCCTCGCTGGCGACCCCATCCTGGCCATAACTAATTCCTGCGGTGTGGTTTAACAAGTCCCTTATCGTGATCTGTCTTTCAGCTTTTACTACCGCATAGCCACCTCCGGGCTTGATTTCCGCTACGGTGGTTTCTTTGAATTCGGGTATATACTTGCTGGCAGAATCCTGAATCAATAACTTTCCTTCCTCCTGCAGAATCATGATGGCCACACTAATGACTGCTTTGGTTTGTGAGGCTATGCGAAAAATAGCATCCCTGTTCATCGTGGACTTAGATTCAATATCGCGGTATCCAAATGCTTGGAAGTAACCAACTTTACCCCGGCGGCTTACCAGGATTACACTCCCTGCCATCTTGTTGTCGGTTACATAGGAACTGAACACCGCATCGATGCGTTGTAACCGTTCGCTCGAAAATCCAATGTCTTCCGGTTTCACTACAGGAAGTTCCTGCGCATAAGATAGACTGGTGACAAAGAGGATGATGGTGAAAAAGATAAATGAGATTTGGGGGTAGTGCTTGTTCATCGCGATTTTCTTTTGTGGTTGGAGGGTTATGGGTATAGGGTATAGGGTATAAGGTATAAGGTATAGGGTATAGGGTATAAGGTATATGGTATAGGGTATAGGGTAGATGCTTGTTAGCCGGCCTGTACGAGCAATTGGTTACGGTATGCAGAGAAAATGTTTGATTTGGAAATCAGGCCGCGATAGCGCTTGTAGCGATCAACCACCGGAAGATTCCAGGCATTTGTTTGTTCAAACTTCTTCATCACTTCATTCATGCCTTCATCGATAATGATTGTATCTGGAGACTTTACCATAAGATCTTTTACCAACGTTGTCTCATATAGCTTGTTGTCAAACATGATTTCCCGGACATCGTTTAATAGAATGATTCCATAGTATTTCAGGCGCTTATCCACCACGGGAAAGATGTTACGTTTTGAGCGTATAATAATCTTCACTAGATCACCAAGTGTTGCCTCCGGCTCGATGGTAATGAGATCTCGTTCTAATACATCACTGAGTGTTATACGCCCCAGCACTGAAGTATCTTCTGGCAGCGCGGTCTCAGGTTTCGCATTTCCAAATTTCATCTGGGCAAACTTAGAGTTATAAGCGGTAAGCAAATCAGCAGTAGTAATGATGCCCAATGTTTTCGCCGGAAGTTCATGAGCGTCCACTACAAGCAATTCCTCTACCTGATTATCCATCATGATTTGCTGAGCCTTGCGCATTGTCTCTCTAGGCATTACGCGCAGCCAGGCACCGGACATTATGTCGACGGCGGTGCGCGTTGCACCTCCCGTCTCCATCAGCGCCTGCGTAAGATCGGGTGTAGTAAATGAGCCGATAAGATGCCCATCGTTATCGGTTACGGGAAATATATGCTGTCGGATATTTGCAGCCCGCTTCACAATTTCGTCCAGTGTGGTCGTAGAGGGGATAGTTACGTAATTTCGTTCCTTTCTAAAAGCTTCCTCTACGAGTGTGGTCTCAAATATATCGTAGGAATACTCCCCAAAGTGTGCCTGGGAGTATGCCTTTCCGGGCACCTGGCTTTTATAAATGCTCCACCGTCGGGCTACAAGGTATGCCAGCGTACAAACCCACATGCTTGGTAGCAATAGTGAGTAATTACCCGTTAGTTCACTGACCATAATAATCGTAGACAGCGGCGTATTGGCGGCAGCAGAGAAAAACCCGGCCATACCTACAATTGCAAATGTTGAAGGATGGATGGGGATTCCGGGGAAAATCAGTTGCAAAATATATCCTGTTGCCGCTCCAACCGTTCCACCGATGACCATAGACGGACCAAAAACACCGGCGCTGCCTCCCGAGCCTATCGTAAAAGAGGTAGTAATGATTTTACCTACTGCCACGAGAGCAAGGATCAATAGGCTGACATTCAACAGCCCATTCTGAAATATTTCCTGCAAAATTCCATAGCCGCCTCCCAGTACGTCAATAACGAATTTTCTATCACCGGTTAACTGTATGAGCAACAAGGCTACAGTTCCGGTGATGAGTCCCCCAAGGACGGGCTTGATGTAAGCAGGAATGGACCACTTTGCAAAAAGGTTGCGTACGCCATAGAATGACTTTACAAAAATGAGTGCGGCAAACGCCAGGACAAGTGCCTCAATGGAATATGGGATCAACTCTAATGGATTGGAAAACCCATGCTGCTCAACATTGGTAAAGATATGATCCCAGCCGAAGCTGAAAGAGTAAACAGAATAAGCGATAATGGACGATACTGTTGCCGGCAATAGCACTTCCGTTTCCACTTCCATCGATGAATACAAAACCTCGGCTGCGAATATCGCACCCGCCAGGGGGGCACGGAAAATACTACCAATACCGGCGCCCATGCCCGCTGCCAGCAGCCATCGACGCGTTTGCGCATTAAGCCCAAGACGTTGGCCAAGGAAACTTCCAAAACCAGCTCCAATTTGCGCAATTGGCCCCTCCCTTCCACCTGATCCCCCAGTTCCAATGGTAATAGCAGAGGCAAAAAGCTTCACAATGGGCACGATAGGCCGAATTATACCGCGCTTCTTGTGGAAAGCTTTTATCGCTTCATCAGTGCCATGCCCTTCTGCTTCCGGTGCAAATTTATAAACGATAAATCCCGTGATGAGCCCACCGATTGCAGGGACTAAAACAATCAGGTAAGGGTTAAAAGCGCCGACTGAAAAGAAATGCTCAGCTACCTCTCCTCCCGGTTCACCGGGTTGTAATCCCATCCAGTGTATTGTTGCGAACTCCTTAACAAACATAAGAAGGTTTTGAAAAAGGATTGCACCAAGACCGCTAATGATACCCACAGCAGACCCTAGTAGTAACCAACGCCCCGCCAACCTGAAATCGAACTCGCGTCGCAGAGATGATAATGTAAAAAAATTCATTTGCTTACACCTAACACCACCTATGATTGCCTAATGATGATATGCTAAGGTAACAAGTTCAGTGTTGTCTGGAAACAATAAATACACTTTAGGAAGGTTATCCCTTCAAAACAGTTACATTCGGGTTAACTCAATTCGCCAAGCGACTCAAGAATGTAATGTATACCAATAACCCAGAGGGCGATTGTCTCAGCCCAAAAAAGCGAAAATGAAGATAGGGCTGCGCTCTTCAGCCAAATCGTATTGGACAGATATACAACGAAGCCAAGCAATGAAATCCCAGCAATAATGATGCTTATTATCCGATGCTCTTCATTGTTAAAAAAAGCAATCACGAAAGCACCGCCCGCAAAGAATAGTATGGCACAACTGTAGTGAAATACTTCCAGTTTGGGATTGGTGCATGGAAACAAGACTACACCGAGCAAACTGATACCCAACACAAGGTTATACCACTTTCCGTGCTTTTTGCTGGAGATTTCGGGTACGGTGTTGATATACACTGCACCATTGAAAAGAAACAACATCGATGCAGAAGTCAGCAAAAGGCCAAATATCTGTGCATTTTTCATGGATACGTAACTGCTGATGCTGTCCCTTACAATGAAATTAGCCGGTAAGGTCTGATACCAAATGTAAAACAAAATCGCCACCAATATAAAAGCACTAACAAAGGCGAGAATCCCATTACGTAGTGTAGCCATACCGTAAATTTTGTATGCCGCAAGCGACACGATCAGTGGAATTGCCATAATGGTAAATGTGCCAAAAGCAATAGGCCAGAAATTGATCTTGTCCTGGGAGTCGGCCAGGATCAAAAAGAAAGGCGTGCCCATACAAACTGCAGCCACAAGCCTTTCCAACTTGGAGAACACAACCAGTTCCCGGGCGGCATGCCTGGCTACGTTAAATGCCCGCTGACCACTGTATTTAAGCATAAAGTTCTCCCTGGCTTGGAAATATTTCTTCTGGCACTATTTTTTCAACATTCATTAAATATCACAAATTTTAATCGAAGTGGGGCTGATTTTGATCGTGTGCTAGCAACCCTGGCCATACGTCCGCAGATCACGATGATCGCATCGAGGGCTTTGCTTTCGAATAGAACGGTGAATACTCCCATTTGCGGTAGTTCGTTTCCGACCACGAATTTTCAAATTCGAACAGGAGCTGCTGCCAGATTGAAGCGAAACACCACATTATTTTATGGTATGCTGCTTGTTAGTACAATGTTCAAACCACGCCATTATGCTTACAAACTATTTGAAAGTTGCATTTCGACGATTTTTTAACCAGAAATATTACTCCTTAATTAATACAATGGGGCTTGCGCTCGGGACAGGTGCGTGTATACTTATCCTTCTTTTTGTGCAAGACGAAATGAGTTATGAAAAGGGATTTGAGAATAACCAACAAATCTATCGTCTTGTTCAGGATTTCCCCATGGGGACACACCTGTCACAATCGGCAACTGTTCCTTTCCCAACAAAGAACACCCTGGTAAATGATTTTCCGGAAATCACAAATGCAGCCATCATATTCAGGCCTTCAAGCTGGGGAAATACTCCCGTAATAAAGTTAGAGGAGGAGGAATATATTGAAGATGATCTTATTTTCGCGGAGCCCAGTTTTCTGGAGATCTATACATTCAAATTCATAAAGGGAGAAAGCAAAGGAGCACTTACCGGCCCGAACCAGGTTATCCTGACCGAAAGCAAAGCAAAGCAGTACTTTGGAGATCAGGATCCAATTGGCAAACGTCTTGACTTAAATGGTTTTCGGGATTTGGAAGTAATTGGTGTGATCGAAGATTTGCCGCTCAACACCCACTTACAGTTTAGCATGATCTGCTCCTTTGAAACATTCAAATCATTTTTCAACAACCCTCAATTTTTTGAAACCCAATGGGTATGGGTCGCGGCATGGATGTATTTTACAGTACCCAATGACGATGTAGCGAAAAAGATCGAAGCCGGTCTGCCAGCCTACGTCAAGAATCATTACCCTGAAAACCTTTCAGCAAACGGCGTGGTACTTCACCTGCAAAAGGCCAATGATATCCACCTTAATTCTGACCTGGAATTAGAATTTGAATCGAACGGAAAGATTCAACATGTATACCTCTTTTCCTTCGTTGCTTTTCTGATCCTGATTATTGCCATTATTAATTTCATGAATTTGTCTACTTCCCGTTCGATAAAGCGTGCTAAAGAGGTAGGCATGCGAAAAGTAATGGGCGCATATAAAAGCATGCTGATATTTCAGTTTATGGGTGAGGCTATCCTGACCAGTTTTCTGTCACTGATCATCGCTGTTTTCCTTATCATCACGGTCCTACCCTGGTTTAACAGCCTCACAGGTAAGTCATTTACCGATGATATTCTGTTCAATCCGGTACTTGTCTTTAGTATGCTGGTGCTGGCCTGCGTAACCGGCATCCTGGCCGGAAGCTACCCAGCCCTTGTGCTGGCTTCGTTTCAGCCTACAGAAGTGTTAAAGGGAAATGCGGGAAGCAAAGCATCGAATAATTTTCTACGCAAAGCACTGGTCGTAAGCCAGTTTGTGATTTCAATATCGCTTATTATTTGTATTGGCATTGTTTTCAAGCAGCTTGACTATGTCCACAACAAGGATATGGGCTTTAGCAAAGAGCAGGTCATGATGGTGGACGCCACATTTAACATTTTTCCAAAATATCAGGGATTTAAGTCCGAGCTTATTAAAAACCACGAAATCAAAGCAGTATCACTATTCGGAGGCAGTATTCCCGGAAAGGAAGAGGTGATTGAGAACGCCTTTGTGGAAGGCGGCCAACCACAGGAAAAGCAACAGTGGTTTAGCGTCATGTTTGTGGGGCACGATTTCGAGAAGGTTTTGAATGTTGAATTCCTTGAGGGGCATTCATTCCAGATTGGAAATTCCACGGACTCTGTAGGATACATCATCAATGAATCTGCTGCGGCCGCCCTTGGCTGGGGCAACGATGCAGTGGGCAAAAAGATAGAGCGGTTAGCCAATGCCAACATAATTCAAGCCGGAACTGTCATCGGGCTGGTAAAAGATTTTCATTACCGACCACTCTACGATCCCATTAAACCATTAGTTATTCAATTAGGTGGTAACGTGTTATCAATCAAAGTACAATCAAAAGACTTGAAACAGACCATTGCAACGATTGAGAAAGAATGGAATACGCAGTTTGAGGGAAATCCATTCCGATACTCATTTATGGATGATAATTTCGACAATCTTTACCGGAAAGAAGACAAGTTCAGCAGGACTATGGAATACTTCAGCATATTGGCCATCTTCATTGCATGCCTTGGCCTATTGGGACTTTCTTCCTATACGACGGAAATGCGGAGGAAAGAAATTGGGATACGCAAGGTAAATGGCGCCACCACGGCGGGGCTTATCGGCCTGCTTTCAAAGGACTTCTCATTACTGATCCTGATTGCTTTTGGCATTTCCATACCAATATCCTATTACTTCAGCAGCTTATGGCTAAATAACTTTGCCTATAAGACCGACATCGGAATAGGCATTTTCATATTGGTTGGGATTTCTTCCCTTATCATCGCATTACTTACCGTAGGCTATCACACGGTACGCGCAGCGATTGCCAATCCGATTCAAGCATTGCGCTACGAATAGCCAAACGAGAATTGAAAAGTATACTTGTGAACTGCGGTAATCAAGGCTGATGCCGGCTAATGATTCATGCACGGCACTTGGTCGAAATTATAAGTACGACTTCAATGCTTCCATGCGGGGTGCATTGCGCAGTTTCCGGGTAGCTTTCTCTTTGATTTGACGGACACGCTCCATACTTAAATCAAATCGATCACCAATTTCATGTAAGGAAATTGCATGCCCGCCCGAAAGGCCGTAATGCAAGGATAAAACCTGCGCTTCGCGCTCGCTTAACCTCGACAAGGCCCGCTTGATTTCGTTTTGCATTGATGTATTCATCAGCTGCGAATCCGGCATGTCAGCAGTCGCATCGGGCATAACATCAAGCAAAGTACCTGCGTCACTGTCATGTCCCAGTGGGGCATCCATGGAAACTTTGCGATTTCGATAACTTAAAGTTTTCCGGATTTCATCAGGTGTTGTCTCCATTACTTCCGCCAATTCTTCGGCTGTGGGTTCCCGTTGATGCTGTTGTTCCAGTTCGGAGAAGGCTAGATTGATTTTATTCAATGCGCCTACACGGTTAAGCGGTAAACGCACAATGCGCGACTGTTCCGCTAATGCCTGCAAGATGGTTTGTCTTATCCACCATACTGCATATGATATAAACTTGAAGCCCCGCTTCTCGTCAAAACGGGATGCTGCCTTAATCAACCCGAGATTTCCCTCATTAATAAGGTCACTAAGTGTCATCCCCGTGGCCTGGTATTGTTTTGCTACAGATACAACAAAACGAAGGTTTGCATTCACCAGCCTTTCCAAAGCTTTATCATCACCTTCTCTTATTCGTTGTGCCAGTTTGACTTCTTCCTCAGCTGTGATCAAATCTATTTTAGCGATTTCTGTCAAATATCTGTCTAACGATTGCGATTCTCTGTTTGTAATCTTTTGGGTTATTTTTAGTTGCCTCATGGTCGCTTTGTTTTTAATTTTTAGTCATTAATTCACACATTCATAAACAGTAAGCAACATAGAAATCACCAACGATAGTTCCTTATCGTATTCATTTGTTGCTACATGGCGGAATGTAAAAGAGAAAAAGGAGGTGATAATGCTTACTATGAGAGTGAGATATGATTCATGCTGTGCAAAGGTACAAAAAAATGGTCAGCATAGCAAATTTCAGATAGGCAGCGAACGTAAAGCCCCTAATAGCTGGAATCGGGCACATTCCATGCTGTTATTTGTCAATTCCAATAGTGACGATTGTCATATCCAGAGCCTTTTATAATGCAGACCTTGTTGCGGTTTTAACATGCAAAAAAGTACTCAAAATAGCATATTCTCTGTCTTCTCATTGCTCGCCATCGTCATTTTCTCATGCCAGTCTCATGAGACGAAAATACAACCCACGGTGGAGGACATTTCCGAATCGGTCTATGCCTCAGGCATCGTGAAAAGTGAAAATCAATATCAGGTATTCTCGACAGTCAGCGGTATTATCAAGGAAATTCTTGTGGCTGAAGGCGAACGCGTAACAAAAGGAACGCCGCTGTTGAGAATATTCAACAAGACATCCGAATTGAATGCCAGAAATGCACAACTGACAGCGGACTACGCAAAGCTCAGCGAGAATCAGCAAAAGCTTGACGAATTGAAAATGGCGGTTGAAGTGGCTAAAATAAAAAAGGAAAATGACTCTCTCCTGCTTGAACGTAAGCGTCAATTGTGGGCACAAAACATAGGTACAGCCGTCGAGCTTGAACAGACGACCCTGAACTATCAAGGTTCGGTCTCGAATTATCGTTCCGCACAGATCCGGCTCGAAGATCTGCGCCGCCAACTTGAGCTAAATGCAAAACAGACTTCGAATAATTTTGAGATCAGCACTACGCTGGCAGACGAATACATAATTAAGAGTGAAGTGGATGGAAAAGTATACGACATATTAAAAGAAAAGGGCGAGTTGGTGACGGTACAGAACCCACTCGCCCTGATCGGAAGCGAGAATCAATTTTTCCTTGAGCTGCAGGTAGATGAGTACGATATCGCCAGGATAAAAGAAGGCCAGCAGGTTTTGATAAATATGGACAGCTACAAAGGCCAGGTTTTCAAGGGGATCGTTACCAGAATTAACCCGGTAATGAATGAGCGTTCGAAGTCGTTTACCGTAGAAGCTGACTTCATAACACAGCCTCCTTTGCTCTACCCTTTCCTTACCGCCGAAGCAAACATCGTGATCCAGATAAAAGAGAACGTGTTGACCATACCACGAAATTACCTGGTTGACGATTCCTTTGTTTGGACTGCAGGAAAAAAGAAGAAAAAAGTGACAACTGGCTTGAAGGACTATCAGAAAGTAGAAATTCTAGACGGATTGACCCCTGATGATTTTATCTTAAAACCGGAGCAGTGAACTACACGTTGATAATCAGGATTGCGGTTTCGTTATTGCTCGCGCGTTGGAAACAAACGCTGGTGGCAGCGATCGGTGTCATGTTTAGCATCACGATGTTCATTGCACTGTTGGGCTTCATGAATGGGTTGAATGACCTGTTGGATGGATTAATCCTGAACCGTACAGCGCACGTGCGTTTATACTCCGAAACAAAAGTGAGCGAGGAGCAACCAATCAATAATTCGAGTGAATTCAAAGCCATGCATAACTTTGTCCGTTCGATAAAACCGAACAACAGCCGGCAGGAAATTTACAATAGCCAGGCTATTCTGAAAGCATTGCAGGAAGATGACCGCGTATTGGGTGTCGCCCCTAAAATAAGTGCACCGCTTTTCTTCGCGGCAGGCACGATAGAAATTACCGGTGTAATCAATGGAATTGATCCCGATGCCGAAAGCCGGCTTTTCCATTTTGATGATTACATCACAGCAGGAAATTCAGCAAACATAAGAACCGTTTCCAATAGCATTATCCTGGGTAAGGCTTTAGCCGACAAATTAATGGCAGGTATTGGTGATCTCATATACGTGGCCACTCCGCAAGGGGAACGATTCGGGCTAAAAGTGGTAGGCTACTTTCAGTCCGGCATCCAGGATTTTGACAAAGCGCAAAGCTATTCCTCCTTAAGCACCACCCAAAAAATACTCGGAAAAGGGAATCACTATATCACGGATATTCAGGTTAAGCTAAAAGATCTGGAATTGGCCCCTGCTGTTGCAGGAGAATATCATCGTTTGTTTCAGACTGACACAGAAGATATTCAAACGGCGAATGCGCAATTTGAAACCGGGAGTTTTGTGCGTACCCTGATCTCCTATGCGGTTGGCATAACACTTTTGATTGTTGCGGGATTTGGAATCTATAACATTCTCAATATGATGATTTATGAAAAGATGGATTCTATTGCCATCTTGAAAGCAACCGGATTCTCAGGCGCTGATGTAAATCGGATATTCATTTTGATTGCCTTAAGTATTGGCGTTTCGGGGGGGCTATCAGGAATTCTTTTCGGTTTTCTTGCCTCAGCAGGCATCGACCAGATTCCTTTCAACACGCCAGCCCTGCCTACGATAACAACTTATCCGGTGAATTACGATCTTGTCTATTACGCAATTGGTTTGAGTTTTTCCCTGATTACGACTTACCTGGCAGGATTATTCCCGGCTGCGAAAGCCAGCCGCATTGATCCTGTAGTTATTATAAGAGGAAAATAAAATATGAATCAGGTCATCCTGGAAGCAAGGCACATCAACAAAACATTCCATGACCCGGTAACGGTCCAGATTCTTAAAGATATCACCTTTACAGTATCAAAAGGAGAGTTTGTTTCGATGATGGGCAAATCCGGCTGCGGAAAGTCTACACTGCTATACATCCTTTCTACAATGGATACGGATTTCGATGGTGACCTCTTTATTGACCAGCAATCTGTCAAAGGAAGAAACGAACCATATCTGGCGCATGTGCGCAATGAAAAAATTGGCTTTGTATTTCAGTTCCACTACCTGTGGAACGAATTCACGGTCCTGGAAAATGTGATGCTGCCTGGCCTCAAACTCAATAAGTATCCCGCAGCGGAAGTAGAATACCAGGCCAGGGAACGGTTGAGAAGACTAGGGATAGAAAATCTGGCCCTGAAAAAAGCCGGTCAGATTTCAGGCGGAGAGAAGCAAAGAGCAGCGCTTGCGCGCGCCATGATCAATGACCCGCTTATTATTATGGGAGATGAACCGACTGGCAACCTGGATAAGAAAAATAGCGAAATCGTTTTTGGTCTTTTTAAACAAATGTCGCAGGAACTAAACCAGACCTTTTTGGTAGTGACGCACGACCCCGGATTTGCCGAAAAGACCGACCGGATTATTGAGATGGAAGACGGTCGCATTCTCGGGCATAACCAGCGCCCGCTGCATTCTGCGAAAACATAGGCAATGAGATCGAACGCACGCCACAACAAAGAACCCGTTTGCACTAGCATCAGCCTGCAGTACCAAATTCACTTCTTTTATGAAAAATCAATCTCTTGACCAACATGAAGAGTATTACCGCTGTGCCTGATTAATTGGAAATTATTACATGGGAAGAGGTCAATAAAGAACTTACGCTAAAGCTTAATTCTTGGTCGAAAATTCGTTAACTTACTGCAAAACTATTCGTATTGAATTACATCATTATAGCCATAATAGTGCTCCTTTCCCAATTATCAGACCCGCAGCGTTCTCAGGCGATTGCGCAGGGGAATGGACCCCAAAAAGGGCTGTTGTTCCAGGAAAATTTTGAAGGAGATCACCCGCTTTCAAGTGCGCATAATTTGGAAACAGGCAGCTGGGATTATGCCATGCAAATTGTAGGTAGTCCTGTATACAAAGGAAAAAAGGCTGTGAAATTTGAAATTAGAGACAATCAACCACTGGTAAAGAATGGAAAACGCGCAGAGGTCACGATTATCAAAGCACTGCCAGGTAAGGATATGTGGTATTCCTATGCCGTTTACTTTCCATCGGTAGGGTTCGCCAAAGACTCGCAGCGAGAGGTGATTAGTCAGTGGTATCAAAACGGAAGTCCTGCCACTTCATCCCCAGATTGGAATATTAACTAGTGACAAGGCATTATAAAAGATATGAGAAACGTTATTATTCTGAAGATCAGAGAAAAAAATTCTCGATAAGGGGCCTGTTCAAAAGAAAGAAATCAGTTGAAGAGGTCACACTCTCAACCTGATGTATCGATCTATCTATCCACATGCAACTGAGTTTGGGCAGAGGCGTGCTAAGGCATTTTTGTTTCCCGTCTCATTTTAGGGACCAAGTTAACAACGCTGAAAGGGCTAATTACCCACCATTAATTTCTCTGCTTACATGCTTCGTCGTACCCCCCAGGGTATCCCCAATGTAATTTCTGAAGACGCGTGTTGTTTTTCTTAACCCTTTTCGTTAAGTTATCATTGCCGATTACAGTGAATTGTAGAATATAATACATGAATCAATGGAGCTATTAATCAACAAAAAGAAATATTCTGTAAATGCCCACCCAGACGATCAACTGCTGTACGTATTACGTGATGAGCTTGATCTAACCGGAAGTAAGTACGGCTGCGGTGAAGGCGTATGTGGTGCGTGCACAGTACTCATCGATGGAACTGCGGTTCGCTCATGTATTACGTCCACAGGAAGTACCGTTGGAAAGCATATAACTACTATTGAAGGTGTAGCTGAGGATGGAAAACTCCATCGTGTTCAGCAGGCATTCCTTCATGTAGATGTTTTTCAATGTGCCTATTGCGCCTCAGGCATGACGTTGTCTGCAGTTTCTTTATTGGAAAAGTCGCCCAAGCCCTCGGAACAGGAAATCATCCGTTCCATGCAGGGCAATATATGTCGTTGTGGGACGTACCCGCGCATTGTTAAAGCTATCCAGGAGGCAGCAAACACTTAGCCCATGAAAAAGAGGATTCAGCATCAGCAACTCTCCCCGGAGCAAGGCGAACCTGTGTTTACATTTCGTATGGACAGACGGAAGTTCTTTAAGGCACTGGGCAGCGGTATTACAGTTACCTTCAGTGTAGCCAGCAGTCTGGGTGCTGACCTATTAGGCGATCTCACGGATTCAAAGGATGCAGAAGATCAAATCAGCGCATGGATTCACGTGGGGGAGAATGGATTGGTTACCGTATATACCGGAAAAGTTGAAGTAGGCCAAAACATACGTACATCGTTGGCACAGATCGTTGCCGAGGAAATGGATGTGCATATCGACAGTGTTGAAATGATCATGGGAGACACGAATCTCACCCCCTACGACAGAGGGACCTTCGGAAGCCGTTCCATCCCCTTTATGGGGCCACAGCTGCGGAAGGCCGCAGCCTCTGCCCGGGAGTATTTCATTGACTTGGCAGCGGAGAAATGGAAAACCAATCGCAAAGCTATTCGCATTGAAAACGGTACTGTTTTCAATGATAGAAATCAGCAGACGATCGATATTGGAAAATTGGTGGCTGGGAAAAAGTTAATAAAGCCCATCAACAATGCGGTTTCAACAAAACCTGTTGAGCAATGGCGTATAGCAGGAACGTCCGTGCCCAAGAAAAATGGTGAGACATTTGTCACGGGCAAGCACAAGTATGTATCAGACATGAAATTACCGGGTATGCTATATGGTAAGATCTTACGCCCCCCTGCCTACGGGGCAACGCTGACCACGGTGGATGCTTCCGGTGCCCGGTCCATTAAGGACGTCACGGTGGTGATAGAAGGCAATTTTGTGGGGGTCGCTGCACCGACTCTTCGCTTAGCCTCAGAAGCTTTGTATGCGATTAAAGCAGAATGGAAAACAACACCACAACCATCGCGGAGTGAAATATTTTCACACCTGAAAGCGATTGCCAAGCCTGAAGACGGCCATGACAAAAATGCCACGGGAAACGTGCGAGAAGCATTCAACCATTCAGCATTGAAAATTGAGCAGACTTTCAACATTGATTACATTGCCCATGCACCGCTCGAACCCCGGGCTGGTATTGCACAGTGGAACGGTGAAAAATTAACCGTCTGGGTAGGAACCCAACGACCGTTTGGAGTTCAGCAAGAATTGGCAGATGTTTTTCCGATCCCGAAGGAAGATATCCGGGTTATCATGCCAGACACAGGCTCCGGATACGGCGGAAAACATACCGGCGAAGCCGGTATTGAAGCGGCCCGGCTCGCGAGGGAAGCAAAGAAGCCCGTAAAAGTAGTCTGGTCACGCGAAGAGGAATTCACATGGGCATACTTGCGACCCGCTGGTGTGATTGAAGTAAAGGCAGGCGCTACCAACGATGGGATTGTAAGTGCGTGGGAGTTTCACAATTATAACTCCGGTAGCTCAGGCATTGAAACTCCATATGATGTTGCCAACAAGGAAATTCAATTCCATCCTGCTGATTCGCCGTTGCGACAAGGTTCATATCGCGGGCTTGCTGCGACGGCAAATGTATTTGCGCGCGAGTGCGTCATGAATGACCTGGCGCGAGCAGCCAATATGGATCCATTAGCTTTCCGGCTAAAGAATCTAAAAGAAACCAGAATGATCGACGTACTGGAGGCTGCTGCTGTCAAATTTGGATGGGCGACTGCTACACCAGCGCCTAATCATGGCATTGGCATTGGTTGTGGTGATGAAAAAGGAAGTTACGTCGCTACTTGTGCCGAGGTGGCTGTTGATCCGGACAGCGGCAATGTGAAGGTTACGCGTATAGTGGTAGCGTTTGAATGCGGTGCTATCATTAATCCAAATCATCTGGAAAACCAAATTGTTGGATCTGTCATCCAGGGTATGGGTGGTGCACTGTTTGAGTGGATTGATTTTAAAGACGGTAAAATTGTCAATCCGCGCTTTTCCAGTTACCGAGTGCCCCGTTTCAGCGATCTGCCTAAAGTCGAAGCCGTTATGCTCAACCGGAAGGACATTCCATCCCTTGGTGCGGGAGAAACGCCCATTCTCGGCATAGCACCTGCCATTCGCAATGCAATAAGCCATGCCACGGGCAAGAACCTGAACACATTACCGTTGGTTCCAGCCGGACTTAATTTATAAAAGTGGATTTTGCCGTGACTTTTGTGCGAAGAAGATTCCTACAACAAAACATGCCAGTGGATATTTCTCAACCGATGGTTGACTCGGGCGGACGAGGCTATGAGCGTTTTTACCGCATGCGGTAATATCACTGCCCATTTAAGTCCGGGTAGTAACTGCCGATGAATACACCATTGGCGTCTGAAAATTTACCCAACCCTCTTGTGTAGGCTTTCCATCTCCCCTTTTCCTTGTTTATGATATTTACGGCCCTGGTACCACCACCGTCGATGATAACAGAACCCGCCCCACTTTGAGCTGAAACTCTAACGAGATCAGTGAACGAACTTGATTGCTTGTTCATCCGACAGTTGCTTATCACCAAAGTGGCCGCCGTGTTAATATCAAATAAGTGATCACTTTTGTAATCGTTTATTTGCAGGTTTTCAACGGTAATAGCAGCATGGTAAGAGCCAACTCCAGTCTCTAAAAAGCTCCCACCAGCCTCATATCGTCCCCCAGAAATTAGATATGTCTGCTCAAAATTTATATCGTAATCAATATTGTTTTGAGAGCAACCCATACCAAAAAAGTAAACGCTTCCGTTACCACGACCATCTTTGGCGCCAGTCCCTGATTTGTTCGAGTAAGCCCGATCGCAGAAGGCGACAAATCCACCCATCCAGGTTTGGGACAGGGTATTGGAGCCCTCAATGTGATAGGCTATCTGGCCTGATTTCCTTGTGCCAAACACCGTACAGTTTTCCCATTGATAATTGGAGATATCTGCACCGCCGCCTGAATTATGTCCAAGCCTGAAACCATCGTTATTTGGCTGATTTCCCAGGTCCAGATAGCAATCTTTAAACGTTACAAATGAAGTAGATTCGGCTTCCGGTGTTGTGTCTATGTCAAAACACTGAACATTGGTTAATCCGTTTCCTATTGCCACATTCACGCCAGTCCATACCGCACCCTTTAGCCCAATAATCCTGAATACAGGTTTATTGCTTACCCCATGATAGCGGATTGAGCCGGCTCTACCCCATGCTTCTACGTGAATCCAAACCTGGTTACCAGTCACTGGAACCACATTGATGGTATTGGTAAGTCTATAAAATTGAGCAGGCGATGGAATAATTACCTTCCCATTTGCAGCATTAGCAGCATCAAACGCATTTTGGAATGCTTGGGTGTCATCAGCAATCCCATTTCCCTTTGCGCCATACGACATAACGTTAAACGTGTTTTGAACAGCAACATCCGCACTTGGATTTCTTTGGGCAGCTAAAGCAGCAGGAAATAGTAAAATAAAAATTAGTGCTTTCATGGTTTGAAAAATTCAATTGTCAATATTTAAACATGCACCAAACCTTTTTGAAAATCAGATTCCAGGTTTGCCAGCAGATCATTTGTCTTTTAGCCCTAATTCAGGAGAAGCCAAGTCCACCATTGATGTCGTAGTTGGCTCCCGTAATGAATGATGCATCTTCAGAAGCAAGAAAGGCCACCAGGTTGGCCACATCCGCTGAAGTTCCTTCCCTTCTCAACGGTGTGTCTAAAGCTATCTTTTCACGCATATCGTCTGGCGTAAACAAATCGTGAAAAGTGGTGTCAATCAGACCCGGACAAACAGCATTAACGCGGATACCGGAGGGACCCAACTCCTTTGCCAAGGAACGCGTGTACGTTGATATGGCACCTTTTGAAGCCGCATACAGGGACGACCCTCCTCCTCCTCCATCGCGAGCTGCCAGCGAAGAAATGTTTACAATTGCCCCGCCGATAGTCATTAGCGGAACAAAGGCGCTTGTTACCAAAAAAACTGATTTAAGATTCAAGTCCATGACCGAGTCGTAAAAGGCCTCATCTTGCTCCGTCAGTTTTTTGCGGCCAACGATTCCACCTGTATTATTGATAAGGATGTCCAACTTTTTCCCATATGTATTCGAGCTAAACTTTTTGAGTTTTTCCACTTGAGCTGATCGGGTCAAATCTGCTTTGAAAATAGCCACCTCGCCACCGGCAGCTTTGGCTTCCTGTTCGGTTTGTCGGGCGGCCTCTTCCGACTGTAGATAATTTATAATTACCCGGGCGCCTTCTGCAGCAAACTTAATGGCGATGGCTTTACCAATATCTCTGGCGGCACCGGTAACAAGGACTACTTTATTTTTGAATCGCATGTTTGGCATTAGTGTATGAATCTAAAAGTAATGCTATTTTAATAAGGATGAAGTCCATGAAGCCTTGAAATTGTATCTGGGCAGAAAGATTATGCCTATCCTGATCAGCAGGCGGTAGATTACCTGAAAAGCTGATCCCTTTCTACGGTTAGTTGAATAAAGTATAGCAGCAAAAATATGAAAAATCGAACGCTATGCCGCGGTTGCTTACTTTTTTATGATCTTATTTAGTGTACCGTAAAACTTAACAGGGGTACATCCGTGTGAAAGAGCAATGTTTCAGTAACTCCTAATGAGTATTCGGATTTCTTTATACGAAGATTAGTGATCATGGCAATCATTCCTGCCTTGGATTTTTTAGCATAATGGTATATACCCAATTCCCGGTGATGGTCTTGATATACTACGCATTTAAATGCTACATCTGTCTTAGCGGGAATCTCGCGAAGCATTCGTTTATCCAATTGTTCGCTATCCTTAAATAGCGTCGGCGTGTTAACGAATAAAAGATCTACGGAGGCTTTGAGATCTTCCGCGAGATCTTTTACAATATTCAATTGAGCTGCTATTTTGTTTTCAAAATCAGAAGCAAATACTATTTTCCGAATAGCTTTTGGCCTGTAGTTCTTCTTTACGGAAAGCACCGGGCACGGCGCTGTACGCAATACACGCTGCGTCGTTGATCCTATAAACAATCCGCCAGCATCCCCTGCGCCGTGAGCCCCCATAACAATGAGTGACTTGGGCAGTGTCTTAGCATACGCGGTAATCTGTTCGTAAGGAATCTCACCAGTTACGTCCGTGGAAACACGAATACCTTTAAATATGGCGTTCTTGGAAAGTTTCAAGAGCTTTGCATTGACTTCTCGCAATCGACCTTCCAGCATTGAATTCTTCTTTCGAACACTGAGCGGTTGCTTTTTCCAATCCGCAGGTATGTCGGCTACATGCAAAAGGTGTATTTGAGCTCCTGTGTGCTTCGCTAAGAAGGCGCCCGTTCTGGCTGCACTAATCGAATAGGGAGAAAAATCTACAGGGATAATTATGTTTTTCATGGCATTCAATTTTGCTATGAAATTAAAATTTATCCCAGCCACGCGCTATGACAATAATTTTCAATTGGAGTGATATTCATCATTCTCCTTTAGGTGGTTCTCGCCATTTAACATGGTATGCTCGAATAAATCGGCACGGAATTCCCGGCATTGCTAGGCAATTTGATCTTATTCGATGACACTCGTCACTGTATATGCATAGCAAAATTTGGCCGCCGCGTATGCCACAGACGTTCAGATACCTATTCACGACGTAGCGACCGGACCAAATAACAACAGCCTCGAATTTTTATCCCTGTGTATTTTTATGACCCTGTCACAATTTTCAGAAGATTGATTACCTTAGGAAATAAAATTAAACAAACAATATGAAAGTGTACATCACCTCTTTGATTCTTGCTGTTTTATCAATTTCCGGTCTGATTGCCCAGCCCATTAAAATTGACCTGTCTGCCTTGCAATCATCAAAGCCGTGGGCTGCCACTGAGCAGTGGGAACCAAAACCCCCTAAGGTGACTCCTGGAATGTTCACGTTAGCGCCATCTGATGCTATTGTGCTATTTGATGGTAAAGACCTGGACGCATGGCATAAACCCAAATATGGGTACGGTACACGTATGGATGAGGTTGAATCCATCATCAAATGGAAAGCTGATCATCCTGAAAATTCAGCTGCTGAGTGGATCGTAAAAGATGGCCAAATGATTGTAAAACCTGGAGCTGGCGCCATTGAAACCAATTTAGCATTTGGTGATGTACAACTGCACATTGAGTGGCTGGCACCCGTGGATCCCGGTAAAGAGAGTCAGGGGTACAGCAACAGCGGCATATTTTTAATGGGAATGTATGAGCTCCAGGTACTAAACTCTTACGAAAATGAAACGTACTCTAACGGGCAGGCTGGATCAATGTATAAACAACTGATCCCGTTGGTAAATGCAAGCAGGCCCCCAGGTGAATGGCAATCGTATGACATCGTCTTTACCGCACCCAGGTTTAATGAAGACGGCACATTGAAGTCTCCTGCTACAATAACCGTATTTCACAATGGACTGCTTATTCAAAACCATGCAGTGCTAAAAGGTCCGTGTGTATATATTGGTACGCCCTATTATTTTAAGCATCCTGAAAAACTACCTTTGTTGTTGCAGGACCATGGGAACAAAGTTCGATTTAGAAATATTTGGATTCGAGAATTATAAGAACAATACCGGGGCCGTACAGCAATCAGCGCAGTAACATTTAAGGGAAAGGGTTCAAGCGTGAACTACATTGCAACCATCCTCATAATGGGTAAGTAAAATTGAATCGGATCATTTCTTACCGTATAATCGCCTTCAGGTCCTTCGGCGAGGAAACTCCCTAACGCCGTAATTCGCTTTGTTTGATTCCGGGAAATTACCTGACTGGCTATCGCCTCCGGATAGGGGTTCGTCGGCCCTGCCGTGCGTTGTGCCCAACAGGTATCCCAGTGTAAACGTGGCGAGCAACCCAATAAATATTCTAGGGAACTTCATGGCATAATTCATTACAGAATGAATCATAACAAGAGGGAATGCTACAATTCCCATTCCTTCATCCTTGTATTGAAGACATGCAGTTCTGGTGACTTTGGAAATTGTGCTAGAAACTAATTGCGCACCACATGGGATTATAAGATTATAATTAACAGGAAATAAAAGAGCATTTTGTTGTATGTTGTATGTGTGGTGAAAGGTGACTTTAAAAGCTCCACTTCACTCTTATGTATGCAGCTTTTAACAGTGATCCAAAATGGCCCGTTTGATCTTCACCATAAAACAGTTGGCCGATCAGGTCTACGTCAAGGTTTTGCAATACCGATATAGTAAGTGCCGGGTTAACGAAGAATGTGTCACCACCGGGATAGCCAATCAACGCCAGGCTCGCGTAGAACAACGGCGTAACTTGGTATGCCGATTGAATAAAAGTGGACCAGGTATACGGCGACAAATCGCGTACAGTGCCTGGGCGCAGAGCAACCAACTCAAATCCGAAATCCGGATGCAAGGACCCTTGCGAATTGTACATCAGTGATCCGTTAAAATACAACGAGCTGGGGAAAGCGTAATCTACTGAAAATGCTCCCAGGAACATGTTGTTATATGCGCTGTTGAATTGTGTATTGACAACCTTGTGAAAGTAAGTTAACTCTCCTTTGAATCCCGCCTTACCGAGGTTGCCAGCCCATCCGGTGCCTAGTGCTGCATCTCCTTGTACAAGCCCCCCCAGGAATTGAATATCGTAATCATACTTGTTCAGCCTCCACATGGATGCACCAACAAAATGATCCACATCTTTCGCCATCTTAGCGGCAACTTCAACACTCGAAGCAACGCCAGTATAATAGCTTATCCGCAGCGCATCAGCACCTGGCCGTTCCTCATAGTCAAAATCAAAGAATGAATAGGCATTAAACCAATCGTTCGGATTCCAGGCCAGGTTTACACCCCAGTTGATGCGTTGCCTGCCGGCTTTGATTTCCCAATTATTATGTATCCATTGAATAAAAAGGCGATCAGCCATCGCATTGAGCAAAGCAGTTTTGTTATCAATCAGGTTAACAGAAAGGTCAAAATAGTCATTGTTCGAGTCGATATACGCGCTATAGTTTGGAATTTCCCTGACCAGATCTCCGGTTATCAAACGGGTTCTGAATTCAGCATACACGGTGAATTCAGCATTAGCATACCATGCAAAATTAAGCCGGCTATGAACAAGATTCTGCAAAAGCAAACTGTCACCAAAATAGTTGAAGGATGCCATTTCCTTGAGATACCCCTTCATGGTAAATTTCCTTGGTTTGTCCGTCTCGTCCTGCGCCGACAACATTGTGGTCGGCAATAGCAAAAGAATAAGCGCAACTTTTGCAAACATTTTATCTTCTGGTATCTGAAATAATAGCACCATCCTGTAATGTTACCAGCCGCTTCGCCTTATCCATTACCCGTTGATCGTGCGTAGAAAAGACGAAGGTAGTATGCTGTTCTGTGTTGATTTGCGACATAAGATTCAATAGATTTTCAGTTGAAGCAGAATCAAGATTTGCGGTCGGCTCATCAGCCAGGATAAAACGCGGTTTTGATGCCAGCGCCCTTGCAACAGCTACACGTTGTTGTTGACCGCCTGCGAGTTCACCGGGTCTGCTGTCTAATTTATCGCCCATGGACATTTGGATCAACAGTTCACGGGCGCGCACTTCGCGTTCCTTTTTCCCTTTTTTTTGCAGCAGCATGATAAACTCAACATTCTCAACAGCCGTAAGCACAGGGATCAAATTATACGCTTGAAAAACAAACCCAATATTGCTGAGGCGAAAGTCAATCAGGTCGCGATCTTTCATGTCTGTAATATCTACACCGGCTATTTCTACTTTTCCCGACGAGGGATAGTCGAGACCTCCCAAAATATTGAGTAACGTAGTCTTGCCACATCCGGAAGGACCGACAATGGCTGTAAACTCGCCTTCTTCAATCGTCAAATCCATATTATTTACGGCATGTACCGGTACCGTAGTTTTATGATATACTTTTGAAATTCCTGTAGCCTCAATTAGTGTAGCCATTTCTTATTACTTAATTAATACATTTACCTGACTCAAAGCGTATGAATCGCCTCTACAGGATTATACTGTATGGCTTTCCATGCCGGATAGATTGAAGCAAGGATTGCCGTGATCAATACCCCAACAACGATCTGTATATAGTCAGTTGTTCCCAGGCTTGGATACAATACGCTTTCGTATCCGATTGCTTCCAGGCCTTCAGAATAGCTGGAAAGGTCAATACCTTTTTCGCCCAAATATGAAATTGTAGCATAACCGGCAATCAAACCCAAAGGCCCTCCAATGGTGGTAAGAAAAATAGTTTCCATCATGATCATTAGAAAAACGCGGCCCCTATTCATACCCAGGGCCATCAGGACACCCAGCTCACGGATACGTTCGAGCACCGCCATGAGCATGGTATTCACAATGCCAAACGCAAGGGCAGTCATGATCACCACGATCAGCACTTTTAAAATGGCGCCCATCCATTGCTGCATGAACACGAGCGCGGGTGAGAGTTCCTGCCACGATGATGTCTTTTCATTGGGAAATTTTTTGTTGAGTTGATCTGCTAGTGCCTGATCATCCGTACCGGGATTTGTTATATACGCGATTTCATGTATTGCCGCATTGATGTTGAGCAACCGATTAAGGTCATCCTTTCGGACATATGCCGATGATTCATTGATTACCAACGACGCGGCATGCAAAATACCCGCTACACGAAAACGACCTGCCGTGATATTTCCATTTGCATCCTGAAAAGTGAGCACTACTTTCGCTTTTACTTTAACTTTGAGTTTTTCTGCCAGCTTCTCGCCGATAAGGACCGGGTTGCTAAGCACAGTAGAAAAGTATTCACCATCCGCGATCAAGGAGTCAAGGTGGGTTACATCAGCCTCTTCCACTGGATTGACCCCGACAATGCGAACCCCCGTTGCCTGGCGCGCAGAAGATATCATCCCATTGACGAGGCTCCTGGCACAAATCCCTCTGACAGCGCTTTGTTCTTTTAAATAAGCAACTACTTTTAAAGGATCGCCTATGGTGAATTTTATATCCTGATCTTCCATGAACGACGGATGGTGGATTTGACCATTTGAAGTCTCATACCGTATGGCTGATTCGATGTAGCCGATCAAAAAACTTTGCATAAATCCACTGCCAAACGAAAGGGCCCAAATACCCACCACCATAGCCCCAATCACTACTCCACTCCTACCCTTATTCCGCCAAACGTTTCGCCAGGCAATTATTGTTAACATAGGCTATTGTATTTATGGTCGCATGGATTCAACCACTTTCATTTTATAAATCGTCCAAATAGGATATGCTGACAGCACTATGGCCATGATAAAAATGGCATATGCCTGATTTGTGAAAATTACCGGGTCGAGCGAAAACGGATAGATGGCCTCAACGCCAAAACTTTCAATCGCTTTGGCAGCTTCTTCATCGTAGCGGATTGGGTTGTAGTAGAAATAAGTAAGTATTGGCAGGCTGACGGTGATTCCCAGCAATACACCCAGGACGGTCATGAGCGAGATTTCGAGAAACACAACAGCCTGCAGCCGGATTCTTCGCATCCCTACTGCTAGCATTACGCCGAATTCGTATTGGCGTTCTGCCGCCATCATCAAAAAGGTCCCAAACATTCCAAAGCCAATGACCAGGTATAAGACCCATAGCATCACTTTGCCGCTCAGGTTGTCAAGTTCAATACTCTGCACTAATTCAGGAACCAAATCCCGCCAGCCCATGATCTCAATTTGGTTGGAATCAGTTTTGCTTTTCAATAGCGAAACGATCCTAGTCGTGTGGGCAGGTTTATCGATCAGCAGCGCAATGCTGGTAATGAGTTCCGGCGCTGCATAAAACCATTGCGCGCGAGGCAGCGACATATAGATAAGCTGGTTATTTTGTTGTGGTAAAGCGAATCGGATGATGCCCCTCACCGCAAATAATCCCGCAGCATTCGCACCGTGAAATCCCTGGCTTAGCAAAGTGACAGTATCCCCTATTTGTACTTTGAGGTAGCCGGCCAGACCTTCTCCCAACAGTATTCCCTCGTCGTCTTCTTGGAGAAATCTTCCCCGAACAATCTTTTCTTTTACGTTCGTCAGTTTATTTTCCCGTTGTGGGTCCACCCCCATAACCATCGCGCCTTTTGTTTGACTCCGAAAGGACGTCAGCGCAAAAGATTCTAACCGTGGCACATCCAATTTAACCCCATGCATAGTGGTCACTGTGCGCTGCAGCGAAGTATCGTACTTGAAACTATTGTCGATGACCTTATCATCCCAATAGCCGTTCTTATGAATCTGGATATAGCCAGTGTAAAACCGCACCGAATTATCGATCATTCTTTCATACGAACCTATTTGCAGAGAACGCATAACACAAGCCAGCAACACCGCAAAAGTGATTGAAAGCACCGTGATAAGTGACCGCCTTTTATTTCTCCATGTATTGCGCCATGCCAGGGTGAAAAACATTGTATTTGTTTCTTAGTGTATACCAGGTATTGCATTCATCGAACGCGCTTCATATTCTGCATAGAAAAAAAATCTTCCTCCAGGTTGAGGTCAAACTCCAAATCAAGATATTCTATTACGGTCTTTTGTTTTGGATTATCAGACGGAATCATTTCAAGGCGACACGGAAGGACCCTGCCGCCAATGGGCTTAATGTCCGAGAGGACCATCGTATTTACCAAGCTCCCGTCTTCGTCATAATACCGGACCAGCAGTTGGTTTAATTCTGCCTTGTCAACAAACACTGTTACTTTTCCCCAGACCACTGCCGCATCGGGCCTGGGTATCATTTCGATTTGATACGCGACGCGCCCGCCTATTGTGGTATCCTGCTTTAATGTATGGATGTAGTCTTCCACAACAGATGATTCCTTCACCAGATCGTCGTTCGTGAAGTCGGACCCCATCCACGATTGCAGCATCATGGAAGGAGGAAGTTTAATAACCCTGTCAATAGACGGTTGCCAGTTCCACATTTCAGTATGTCGTTTGAGAAAAGCCTGACCTTTATCGCGTGCAGGTGCTGTAATGAGGATCAGGCTATACTGCCTTCCCAGTGACCACCCTTTCATGGTCACCTCCCGCTTCCAATCTGGTCGAACGATGGTCATCCTCATTACCGACCGGTTGGAATTACCCTGCATCTTGTCATCCACTTTCTTAATGATCTCTTTCGCGGTCTGCGCTTGAACGCCCATCGGGATACACACGAGCAATACGACTATCAACTTTTTCATTGCGTTATTTTTCGGTTGCAATACTTTCTGATTAATATCCTTTCCAATTCATCCAGCGGATAATCTTGTTTTATCACAACAGCTTGCATCCCTATTCCATCAAATACGGCAGCAACCAATTTTGCTTCACCGGCAGGGTCCTCCACCCCCAGCTGCACGAATAGGTGCCTCAACAATTCAGTGTAAGCCGTCATTTTCTCTACCGCGATATCGTGCACAAATTTGAACTTATCGATTTTCAAAGTCAGCTCCGTTAAAAGACGCCAATATTCAGGCCGTTCGCGAAGTTCCCTAAAAAACCGCCTGAAAAGATTCTCCAATGTCTTCGCCGGATCGTCAGTGAATGAAGTGGCTACGATTTGTTCCCCTTGTGACATTGCGTTTTGAATGAGCTTTTCAAGTAGTGCTTCTTTGCTAAGAAAATAGTTGTACAAAAGCCCTTTGGATATACCGGCTTTCCTGGCAATCTGCGAGATGCTGGTGGATTCATAGCCCTGTCTTGCGATCAATGAAAAAGCAGCATCCATGATCTTCACCATGGTTTCTTGCCTTATTTCCTGGTTTTTAATGGCGCTGCGAGGGCTCAATTTTTTTTGACTAAACGGTCGGTCAATATAAAAAGCCTTCTTGAAGAATACAAAGCAAAGGCAAGAAAAATGGGTTGAATTATTTGGTTATAACCCTTCATACATCGTCTGATACGATCCAGCAGGCAAAACAAAAAGAGATCAGGCCTGTTTCTGCCCTTGCTAAGTTGAATATCTCGCAGCTGGCTGAATGCACTTAATTATGCGTACCTTTGGCAAAATTGATAACCTGCCTGTATTCAGTACACAGGAAATCCGTCCCACTAGCAGACAAGCGTTTCTATAGCATTAAGTGCTTTGCCACAAGAATATCTCGCCGAAAGGCGCTTTTCTACCATAAGCTTGGGTTTTGTTGCACGAATTGGTCCATTAAAGCTCCAACTATCATGAAAATCGCCTACATCGGAACCTATCCACCACGAGAGTGTGGCATCGGAACTTTTACGCAAAATCTAGTCCATTCAATGCGGAGTAATAAGGCTCCGGCTGCACAATTGAGCGAAGGATTCGTTATCGCCCTGAGTGACCACGGGCAAACCTACCCCTACCCGCAGGAAGTGAAACTCGTCATCCGCCAGGAAGAACAAGCGGACTATCTGGAGGCGGCCAATTTTATTAACCATAGTGGCGCAGACCTGTGCATTTTAGAACATGAGTTTGGCATATTTGGTGGACAAAATGGTGTCTATATCCTTCCGCTGCTGCATAAGCTTAATATTCCCCTCGTGGTAACGCTGCACACAATTCTGAAGACACCGTCTTACAACGAAAAGGCTGTGCTCAAGGAGATCTGCAAAATGGCCAACAAAATTGTTGTCATGAGCCGGAAGGCCATCAAGTTCCTCACGACGATATATGGGATTCCAAAAGATAAAATTGCTTTTATAGAACATGGCGTACCCGATATTCAATTTGATCAGACCCAATCCAAGAAAGAGCTAAAGCTTGAAAACAAAAAGATTCTACTGACTTTTGGATTTATTGGGCGAAACAAAGGGATAGAAACAGTCATAAAGGCCTTGCCAAAAGTGATAACAGAATACCCCGATATTCTCTACATGGTGTTGGGGAAAACGCACCCGAATATTCTGCGGCATTCAGGTGAAGAATACAGGAATTACCTGCATCTGTTGGTAAAAAGTCTTCACTTGAGCGATCACGTCCTATTTCTAAATGAATTTATCGATCAGCAGGAATTGTTCAAATATCTGTCCGCATGCGATATATACATTACGCCCTATTTAAATGAAGCGCAAATAACAAGTGGAACGCTTTCCTATGCAATGGGTGTTGGCTGTGCCGTTATCTCTACCCCCTACTGGCATGCTACAGAACTGCTGGCGGATGGGAGGGGCAGGCTGTTTAACTTCACAGATTCGGATGAGCTTTCAACAATTTTCATTGAGCTGCTAAGCAACCCTGATGTATTGCACGACCTCCAAAAGAAAGCGCACGACTATGGGAGAAACATTACCTGGCCTAAGACTGGTGAACAGTATGCATTGCTAGCTAAAAACATTCTTGCAGAACCTGCTGTATTGGTTGTCAAAAAAGAAACAATCGTTGATCCACTACTCCTGCCACCCTTCCTGCTCACGCACATCAAACGGTTGACCGACGATACCGGGATTATACAGCACGCAAAATTTGGCATTCCCAATTTAAAAGAAGGATACTGCCTGGATGACAATGCGAGGGCTCTGCTGATGGTGCTGATGGCCTACAAGCAAAAGAAGGACGATCTGGCACTTGAATTATCACCCATTTATCTCAGCTACATCCATTACATGCAAAACAAGGATGGTACCTTCAGAAATTTCCTTAGTTTCAACCGGAACTTTTTGGATCAAGTTGGTTCAGAGGATTCTTTCGGAAGGACAATCTGGGCACTTGGTTACTTGCTGGGAAACGCACCCAATGATGCCTATTACCAAACCGGCAGATTGGTGTTTTTTGATGCGGCCCCAAATTTTGAAAAGCTCAAGTCCATAAGAAGTATAGCCAACACGATGATTGGAATTAGCTACTACTTAAGAAATACGCCTGGTGACGATGGAATGACCGAACGGCTGCGAAATCTGGCCTACACCCTTATTAAACATTACCAGGAAAATAGCACGCACGAATGGAAATGGTTTGAGTCCTTATTGGCCTATGACAATGGTATCTTACCGTTGGCGCTGCTTCATTCTGCTGAAATATTAAATGACGATACAATAACCAAGACTGCCCTTGACAGCATGAACTTCCTTACGAGTATCACCCTCAAGGACGGCTATCTCTCTATTATTGGAAATAAGGAATGGTATAAAAAGGACGGAGAAAGATCAATGTTTGCGCAGCAGCCAATCGATGCGCTCGCCATGATACTGATGTACCACCAGGCATTTCACCTGACGAAGGACAAGGAGTACCTCAATAAATTATACACCTCGTTCATGTGGTTTTTGGGGGAGAATGATCTAAGAATGAGTTTGTACGATTTTGAGACAAAGGGCTGTTGTGATGGTTTTGAAAACTATGGCGTCAATAGAAACCAGGGCGCTGAGAGTTCGCTTGCTTATCTAATATCTCACCTTACTGTTTTGCAAGCCTATGAAGAATTCTATAAATCAGATTAAGAATCCAGGTGAGGCTATTTATCAAGCGCCGATAGCATGAAAGTAGCGATACTCTCTTCCATTGCATGGAGAACGCCTCCCCGAAAGTACGGTCCATGGGAACAGGTTGCTTCCAGTATTGCGGAGGGGTTGGTAGGAAAGGGTATCGACGTCACTCTTTTTGCCACCGGCGATTCCCTAACGAACGGAAAACTTGAATCTGTATGCAAAGCACCGTATGCAGAAAATGCTGATCTTGATCCAAAGGTATGGGAATGCCTGCACATTAGTCACTTAATGGAAAAGGCAGATCAATACGACATCATTCACAATAACTTTGATTTTCTTCCGCTGACTTACTCCCGCCTCATTGCCACGCCAATGATTACCACCATCCACGGGTTCTCTTCCCCGCAAATAATTCCAGTATATAAAAAGTATAACAAGTCCGGAGCCTTCATCTCTATTTCAAATGCCGACCGACATCCCGAACTTGAATATTTACAAACGATTTACCACGGAATAGACCCAGACAATTTTCCGTTCCGCGAGGAAAAGGGTAACTGCCTGCTGTATTTTGGCAGAATACATCCTGACAAAGGCGCCGATGCCGCGATAGACATAGCCCGTAAGGCCGGGTATCCATTAAAAATTGCCGGACTTATTCAGGATGAGGATTATTTTAATACGAAGATCAAACCGCATATAGATAACAATCGTGTAACGTATGTAGGCAACGCCGATCCAGCAATGCGAAATGAACTCCTGAGCCATGCCAAGGCACTCTTGCATCCGATATATTTTGAGGAACCTTTTGGCTTGAGTGTGGTGGAGGCTATGATGTGTGGAACGCCTGTTGTGGCCTTCGCCCGGGGGAGCATGCCAGAACTTATCGTGGATGGAAGTACCGGATATTTGGCTAATACAATCGAAGAAGCCGTAGCGGCTTTGGCAAAACTGAAGCATATAGATCCGCGCAGTTGCCGTGAACATGCCATTCGCAAGTTTAGTATGGGACGCATGATTGATGAGTACATCAATGCCTACACGATGGTCATACAGCAGTAGGCAGAAATTTATTTCGTCCGGGGACTTGAAGGATCTATTTACTTTTTTTCAGCACATCAATTAGTTCAGCCATATCCACCACGCCGTAGGTAGATGAATAATCTGATACCGCATATGGCAATATGAGGCTGTTGTTGTGTATAATCGATCCGCATGAATATACTACGTTGGGGACGTAACCCTCCCGTTCATCTTCGCGAGGTGATAACAAGGGTTCGTCAAGCCTGCCTATTTCTTTTGAAGGATCATCAAGATCAAACAGCGAAGCGCCAAGGCAATACCGTCGCATGGGTCCTACACCGTGCGAAATTACCAGCCAACCTTCTTCAGTCCAGAGTGGCGAACCGCAATTACCAATTTGCGTAAATTCCCAGGGAAAGCGTGGTTCCTGGATCATAACCGGGTTATTCCACACGGTTGTTCTGTCTGAATACATCAAATAGTTATTTACGCCATCGATTCTTGCCAGCATCGCGTACTTCCCCTTAATTTTTCTTGGAAACATCGCAAGATTCTTGTTTTGTGCCCCGGTTCCGTGCAGTGGCATCACACGGAAAGTATAAAAATCTTCCGTTGACAGTAATTTTGGGAGAATAGTTTGTCCGTTAAAAGCTGTATAGGTAGCATATATTTTTTCTGTCTTGTCATCATCCATAAAACGCACAAAACGAGCATCCTCTATACCCCGACTTTCAGAATCAGAAACCGGAAACATAACACGCTCTGTGATGTCAGCATCGTGATGAAACTGAATGTCATAAAACGAATCCGCCAGCCAGGTTACCTGCTCCAGGGCAATTCTTCTTTCGGCACTGATATTATTTTCACTCAAAACTTTTCCAACGGAATTTTTTAGCATGTAGTACTCAAACTTTTCCGGGAGATCCTCCATAATACTCGTAGAATATTTATCGGGAATTTCCATTTCTTCCAGTTTTCTAACAAATCGTTTCTTGTTGTATAACTTTTTGTGTGTAATCTCTGCCTTGTCAACATAATCACCCGGTTTTGTAACATGGAGATCATTATGCTTATCCAGGACTCCTCGTCTAAAAACGATGGAGGATATGTGTCCTTCTCCGGTAGCCCGGAACGAAATGATGATTCTCTTCTCCCCTTTCTCCAGATAATGCTGGTCAAAATCCTCGACAATGGATGGGTTGAAGAAGGCTGCCGATTCAATAGAATATTCCATCGTACAGTACGAACCAATGAGCAGTTTCCGTTCATCGGATAAGCCAGCATAGTTGATTTGCATGCTCTCAATAATTCCCTCAATATTGGCGCAATGTTTAAAAAAAACACGCGAAATATTGCGATGACGGCTCGCAAACTCGCGCAGGGTATGCTCCAGGGTGAGGGCAACTTGTTTTTCATCCAGCGCCATTATCCGGCTTACCATGTTCTTTGTACGTTCATCCCCGTTCATAAAATAACGGGCAACCACTCTGCTAGAATCAGGTGTGAACTTTATGTTTTTTCGGGCTACTGGAACACGCATAGAAATCTATCCCTAAAGTATATGAGTAGGTTGAAAGGTACCGTTAAATTGCATAACAATCTGTTTTTTATAAGGAGCGTCAATATTAGCAGAATATTGATGCTTTATGACTACCTTTGTGTGCAATGGACATTATAAGAAGCTGGCGAGAACAAAAAGCACTGCTTAAAAGGATATTTCCAATCCTAAGCGATGAAGACTTTGCACTGGAGCAGGAAGACCGTGAGAGTATGCTGGAAAAGCTTGGATTTAAGCTAAATAAATCCAGGGTTGAATTGGAGTCACTACTGGCTGATTTGCAGCGTTATTGATCCTAAAGGTTGTTAACCTTTTCAAACTTTCTCAGTTGATTTCCATCGAACACGGTGTTGATCTGGCATCTGCATAAATAAAATCGTAGTGAGCTATCGAACAAATACAGACAATATCTTCAAAGTAGGTACTAACCTGTCTGCAAAATTGCATCCTGAAGTAAGACTGACGATAACAAAGTATTATCAGCGCATTTACTATTGTGCCGTTCTTGATGATCCAGCGCAGAACCCCATTGCCTATTTCGAGCGAGAGTTAATCCCCCAATAACGGCCCGTGTTACCCTTCCAGCATGCCAGATTATGATCGTGACCAGACTGCTGCTAGCATTTGGATTTCCTTGCCTATTAAACGAAAAGGCCACCCCCTGATGACGTTTATTTTTTCTTAAATTAGTTCAAAGTTCGTTGCCAGTGAATGACCTTAGTGAAATAAAGGAAGAACTAAGAGATTTGGTCTTTTCAGGACAAAAGGATAAAGCCATCCTATTGTTGCAGGAAAAATATGATGTATCCCCGGCGGAAGCTGAAAAATTGCTAGTCCTGGCGTTGCGCGAATCCCTTAATCCGGCCCGTTTAATAAGAAGTGTTTTTGGCCGCGCCATCGGTTATAAAAAGGGATTCTTTAGGATTCTAGCATTCGTTATGGGCTTTATCGGTATTCCCATATTGCTAGCGGCCATTGGTGTGTTTGTTTATACGAATTATCAAATTGAACACAGCGAGAAGGTTATCGGGACCGTGGTAGAACTGGAACCTCATGTTGCCTACGATGAGGCGACCACATATACGCCCATTATAGCTTACGATATGAACGGGGAGGAACATTCCTTAGCCGCACCGGTCTATTCCGATACGCCTGAGTTTTCGGTGGGTGATACCCTGGTGCTTTACGTTAATCGTGAAGATCCGAAATCTGTAATCATCGATACTTTTACCCAACGCTGGCTCATGATTGTCGTTACCGGCATGATTGGATTCTCTTTCACGTGTTCGATGATCGTGCTAATCTATCAGCGCAAAAGGAGTTAATCAATACCAAACACTGTTGCATGTTTCTGGCACATTGACGAAGCGTTTCGTGGTGATGCAGGCTTTGATGTCATTTGGGCTTCATTCATATTTCGCGGCCAGGCATTTACAAACATATTGTAAGAGTGCTTACCGGTGCCTCCTGCCAACGTCACCGCCAAAAGGCTTGTTTCCCTGGTGGCAATTATCAAAGATGATAAAAGCAAGGAAAAAACCTGATCTTAATCATTCCTTGTCCATCCCTTTCTTGGTAAATAGAATGCGTCAATTGTCCATTGGTACAACAAAATGCAAAAATGACTGACAGGGTAAACCAAATTATTCAAAACCTGGATACAGGCTCTGCTCCGTCAGTCGCGCAAGCCGTGGACACGGTGAAGGGCTTAAGCGAGCTGACCTTTGATGAAAAATTAAACCTGGCCCAAGCCCTCGCTAAAGTTTTCTTCCACGCCCATCATACGGGGTCTACGCTCATGCCAAAACTGGCGGTGCGCGTTGAAAAAAGAATTGCCAAATTCGGCCCGGAAATGATACCCTTTCTGTTTGACTCAGTTCATGAGGCAGACAGCGATACAGCGGTTTACTTCGGGAAAACCCTGGCCCGAAGCGGGCATGAGGGACTTGCGTACATACTACCGAAGCTTGCGGACTATCAAGACCGGGACCACGACCTTATTAATCTCATTCAGGTACTTTCTTATTTCAAGATTCCTGAAGCAGCAAAAGCAGTTCCGATTATTCTCGGGCTTGCTACACACCACAATCACCAGGTTACAGCAATGTCGTTGTTTACAGTTGGCAGATTAACGCAACTACTGCCTGCGCCTTCTTTCGACGAAGCGTTGAGGTCAAGCATGTTTGAGTCCGCTTTTCGTTTCTTGTCATCTGCCCAGGTGCTTGTTCGAAAAAATGCTGCCCGGTGTTTGGGGAAGATGTTGCGTAAAGGACTATTAACTGATGCCCAGGAAAAGAAGTTGTGCAAAGCATTTTTGGCCATAACTGGCAAAGACGAAAATCATAATTGGGACAGGGCTTTTATCGTTCGGCGTGAAACAGAAGACTACCTGCCCTACTTTAGGCAGGGATATCTTTCAGTGAAGGTGTACAAACAACACAACAAGATTCTCGCCAAGCGGCTTCTCTGCCCAGCAACATACCACTTCACCATTGAAGTCCCGTTGATTGCCCATAAAATCGAAGCAGGTCAGTTCGTCATTATCCGGCCCCATATTTACAGCGAGCGAATACCGCTCTCGGTATGTGCCTGGAATCGCGAGCAAGGCACAATTGACATTATTATTTCTGCCGTGGGAAAAACAACCACAGAACTCAATGCTATGGAGCCAGGCGATAGTCTTCAAGATATTGTGGGTCCTCTGGGAGAGCGATCCACACTTCCGACTTCCATTGGTACCTGTGTCGTTATCGGCGGCGGCTACGGTACAGGGGCGATAATTCCCACCGCAAAGGATCTTAAAGCCCTCGGAAACAAAGTAATTGGCATCGTTGGCGCGCGGAGTGCAGACAGCCTTATTATGGTAGACGCGTTAAGCCAGGTCTGCGATGAGGTCGTGGTTACCACCAACGACGGTTCAAAGGGGCTCCGGGGTTTTGTTACGGAAGCTTTGCAAGAAATCCTACAACACGAGCCAATTATCCATGTCCTCGCAATCGGTCCGGTGCCGATGATGAAAGCCGTAAGTGAGATGACCCGCTCAGCAATTATACCAACATATGTTTCACTTAATGCCGTGATGGTGGATGGAACAGGAATGTGCGGAGCTTGCAGAGTGACTGTTGGCGGGGAGACAAAGTTTGCTTGCTTCCATGGACCAGATTTTGATGGACACAAAGTAGACTTTGACAATCTAATGAAGCGTCAAAAAATGTTTGTCAAGCAAGAGAAGCTGGCGCTGGCCAGCATGAAAATTTGAGGAGCGTAGCCATGATACCCCAACCATTGAAATTGAATAAAAGTGAAAGGTCAAAGCTTCCATACCAGGAGATGCCCTTGCAACCTGCTCAATCCAGGATCAATAATTTTGACGAAGTACCTGTTGGGTATTCTGATGAGCAAGCAGTAAACGAAGCGTTGCGTTGCCTCCAATGCAGGAAACCAGACTGTGTTGCGGCGTGCCCGGTGGGAATTGATATTCCAGGTTTTATACGACTGATTGAGCAGGGTGACCCTGGAGCAGCTGCGAAAAAAATCAGGGAGACGAATTTCCTGCCTGCAGTCTGTGGAAGAGTTTGCCCACAGGACAAACAGTGCCAAGCAGTATGTATGGTAGGCCGTAAAAACATTCCTGTAGGAATTGGTAACCTTGAGCGCTACGCGGCCGACTTTGAAAGGGCAAATGGCCTGCTTGAAATCCCTTCGGTGCAGGAGCCTACTGGAAAAAGAGTGGCAATTATAGGTTCCGGTCCCGCTGGACTTTCAGCAGCCTATGAGCTGGTTATACGAGGTCATGAAGTAGTGGTATTTGAAGCCTTCCATCGGGCGGGCGGCGTAATGGTGTACGGTATCCCTCGCTTTCGGCTGCCCCTAAGAATAGTTGACGAAGACATACGCTTCCTAACCCGATTAGGTGTGCACTTTGTGTACAATATGGTGATCGGAAAGGTGCTTTCACTTGATGATTTGCTGCAACGCGAAGGATTTGATGCGGTCATGATTGGAACTGGTGCAGGACTACCTCGGATGCTCGCAGTGCCGGGGTCAAATGCAAATGGAGTGTATTCCGCTAACGAATACCTTACCCGCATTTATCTCATGGAAGCGAATCATTTCCCACAATACAGTACACCCATTTATTCGGGCAAGAAAGTGGCCGTTATTGGTGCCGGAAATACGGCCATGGATGTATTGAGAACTGCCAAGCGCTTAGGCGCAGAAGCAACGTGCTACTACAGAAGGTCGCACGCAGAAGCACCGGCCCGGTCGGAGGAACTCAAACATGCCGAGCAGGAGGATATGAAATGGCGTTGGCTCTCCAACCCCGTTGAATTCATTGTGGATGATGATAATTTCGTAAGACAAATCAAGTGCGAAAAGATGACGCTTTCTGAACAGGATGAAACCGGCCGCCGAAAGCCAATTCCTACGGGAGAATTCTTTGTCGAAGATTGCGACACCGTGGTTATGTCTTTGGGCTGCAGCGTTAACCCTATCATTCCATCAACAGATTCAGAAATCCGCACCAACAAATGGGGTGTCATAACCGTTGACAACGACACTTGCCAAACCAGCAAGGAAGGCGTATTTGCTGCTGGCGATGCTATAACAGGAGGATCGACAGTGATCCTGGCCATGGGGCAAGCAAAAAAAGCAGCCGCTTCCATTCATAAGTACCTGACAAAACGATTCAACAGTGAACCCGGTATGCCGTTAGTTCCCGGTGATGATATGCAAGTCCTTGCTAAATCGTTCGTCAAGACGACTCCCTTAAACGGCAAAGTGGCCAATCCAATAGTGCCTACCGAATTGTAATTGCTCCTGGTAATGCGCCGACATAAAATCGGCTTTCACCGTTAGGGCAAGTCAATGGTTCTTGGCTATTACCCTT
>JAOUDZ010000138.1 GCA_029858965.1 Cyclobacteriaceae bacterium | reverse complement strand
AGTCCGATTTCTTCCACGAGCGTCTCAACCCGGCTGATGAGCAATTGTGCTTCTTCCGCATTGAAACGGCTTAGCGTTTCTTTATCCTGATCTTCAGCATGACCACATCCGGCCGTATCAATAAATTCAATGGGCGCTTGATTTGGTTGCAGCAGCTCTATCTTCACTGAATCATCTGCAATAAGTTCATTGTTATAAAAATAGGCTGAAGAGAATTGCATAATATCCTGGTGCATTCGATACTGCACTTTCAACATCGCCGATACCTGTGGCTGCCGCGCAATACCCTTTTCAAAAAGGGTTGTTGAAAGACCCAGCTTCGCTGCTTCATTTGATTTTATGGTTGGCGGTAGTTGTTGATGGTCCCCGGCAAAAATGACACGATTGCTCCGCAGTATCGGAATCCAACTTGCCGGTTCAAGTGCTTGCGCAGCCTCATCAATAAAGACAGTCTTGAATCTTTTTCCTCTCATTACGGGATGAGACGATCCCACCAATGTGCAGCAAATCGCTTCTGCACGCTGCAACAAGTCGTTAACAATATAGAATTCAAGCACATCCGCATCGGCCTTCAAAGCCTTCGACTCCTGCAACAATAGACGGCGTTGCTGTTTTTCTTTGTAGCCAAACTCACGCTTATATTTGAATGCCATGCCCTTCAGCTGCTCCATCCTCTTTCGGAGCGCACGAAGCTCTTTATAATTGGCATGCGATGCGATGCGCGCATCCAGGGTTTTGCTCAATGACTGCTCTGTAACACGGGCTGGATGGCCAATGCGCAGGACGTTTATGCCCTGCTCACTTAACTTTTCAACTAATAAATCAACAGCTGCATTACTTGGTGCGCAAACCAATACTTGTTGCTCTTCTTTTACGATATGCCGAATGGCCTGAACCAATGTTGTTGTTTTACCGGTACCGGGGGGACCATGAATGAATCCAACATCGGATACACCTCTGAGCAGCGCCAGTGCCTGCTGTTGGCTGACGTTAAGCCCCAACACCTTATCTGATCTCTCTTCACCGTTGTTCGTATCTCGTACAGCAATTTCTTCACCCAATAGAATTTCCCGTAAATCAGCAATACGGTTATTTTCTGCTTTGATCACCTCCCGTAATGCAGATTCCATTTCACGGTATGTCATCTCATCAAACATCACATCCACACCCAGGAGACTGGTGTCAATCCAATCGGGCAATTCTTCGGCGCTCAGTGTAATGACCATGGTATCGTCACGCACATAATTAATTACGCCATTGACATGGTCTCTTTCGGGTTTACCCTCAGCATTTGAAAATACGCTTACGGATTTACCACTTTGAAAAGCATGTGGTTGCTCAAGTTGAATGGTGCGTTCGATTTCAATCATTAACCGCTCACCGGTGCCAATATAATCGCGCTTTAGGCGCACCGGGTACCAAGTCGTTCCTTCTTTCGTACGCTGATGAAGGGATCTCAGTAAAACTTTTTGCCGGTAGTAATCCAGGTCAGCTTGCCGCTCAAGCTTAATAAGTTCCAATGTCTTTTGTAATTGTTCCCGTACCTTCATCTACAACCGGCTAATATAGCGTACTTTGTATGAACGTGATTACGATCGCATAAAATAGTATGATTCCTTGCGCGAAAACCGTGAAAGACCATAACTAGTTCGGTTTTTACCATTGATAATTTGATTTATTATACGTTATATATTGAAGTTATTTTCAACCAACCAAATGCCACCTCCGATGATTGTGCTGCGTTACATGGCCATATTTATCCTGGCAAACAGTGTGAATTCTTTCTCACAGGAATATGATCTTCTGTTAACAGGAGGAAGGATTATAGATGGAACAGGAAATTCCTGGTTCTATGGTGACGTCGCCGTTAAAGATGGAAAGATAATCGCTATCGGAAAGCTGCGCAATGCTGGCGCGAATAGAATATTGGACGTGAAAGGGCTCATCGTAGCACCTGGTTTTGTTGATGTACATACGCATATTGAGGGTAGTGATTTAAAGGTCCCAACTGCAGGTAATTTTATTTTTGATGGCGTTACCTCTGTTGTGACAGGTAACTGTGGATCCTCCAATACCAATATTGCCAATTATTTCTCCAGGCTTGACAGCATTAAGACTTCCATAAATGTTGCAACGCTCATTGGCCACAACAGTGTCCGGAGTGTAGTGATGGGTGATAGTCAGCGAGATCCGTCAACTGAAGAACTGCAGCAGATGGAAGAACTTGTTTCGGAAGCGATGCAAAGCGGCGCTGTTGGATTTTCAACGGGCTTGATCTACGTGCCCGGTACGTATGCTAAAACGCCTGAAGTGATAGCGCTGGCGAAAGTTGCTTCGCGATATAATGGTGTATACGCTTCACATATCCGGGACGAAGGTGACTATGTGACCGAAGCTATTGAAGAAGCAGTTAACATTGGTCGACAGTCCAACATTCCTGTAGAAATATCGCACTTCAAGGTAACCTACAAACCTAATTGGGGTCGGTCTGAGAAAACGCTTCAACAGATAGAGAAAGCGAGGCAGGAAGGTATCGATGTAACAGTAGACCAATATCCATACATTGCCAGCAGCACTTCACTTAACACCGTGCTCCCTACCTGGGCTTTCGGAGGCGGTAATGACTCACTGCGATATCGTTTGGAGGACGTATCCATCAGAAAAAAGATCAAGAATGAAATGTTGGAGAACTTAAAAGGAAAGCGACTCAAAAACTATAGCTATGCGGTGGTAGCGCGATATTCCACAGACACTACGCTGAATGGAAAAAATATTTCGGAAGTAAACAAGCTACAAGGGCGTAAGTCTAGAGTCCGTGATGAAGCTGAAACGATTCTGGAAATGGTGGCAAATGGAGGTGCTCAAATGGTATTTTTCAGTATCAATGAAAGCGACCTAAAAAAAATTATGCAATATCCATTTACCATGTTTGCTTCCGATGCGGGAATCGTGCGTTATGGATCGGGGGTACCACACCCCAGAGCTTATGGAACAAATGCCAGGGTGTTGGGGCATTATGTTCGCGACTTAAAAATCATTACACTGGAAGAAGCCATTAGGAGAATGACTTCTTTACCTGCACAAAAATTTCAGCTCCGTGACCGTGGCCTTATCCGGGAGGGCATGGCAGCAGATATTGTTGTATTTGATGAAACCATTGTTGGCGATCGAAGTACTTTTAGCAAACCACACGCTTATTCTTCAGGATTTCGTTATGTCCTGGTAAATGGTCAAATCGTTGTTAATGAGGGTAAACACACTGGTGTACGCAGTGGTGCAGTTTTACCCGGCCCTGGCTACCGTACTGAATAGGTTGTCGAATTTCCCTGGTTGTTTACCGCAGCAGCTCGACCAATTTCTTCAATTCAAGTTGATTCTCGTAGGCATCTATCGCCGAAACAATGGCCACTTTTTCGCGGGAAGTCAAGCGCCAACTTAGGGAGGCACGGGCATTATTCTGCCGGATGCTGTCCATTTTTTGAAGGATCGGCACATAGGAGACAGTTTGATACTGGAGGTCTACGCGGTCAATTTCCCCACCAAACCATGTCTCTGAATGATTTATCAACAAATCACTGCTGATATCCTGAAAGTTTTCAAAGTTATTGTACACGGTACTGATCGGCTGCGTAAAATCATCTACCAGCGTTTGCCCTGATTCAGCAACAATCGGATTCAATTTTGGTGAGTCACGGATGGAAAGAAACACAACACCAGATGTGTTTTCCGCTATCCATTCTTTGTACGCAAACATAAAGCGGATGGCATCTGAGAGTCCAAAATTATCGGAAATGCCAGCATCCATGATTTTGATTGCCGGACTGGTCGGCAATGTTGTATTTGGCGTTATGTACGGGAAGGTGGCACTCATGCGTAAGGCGGACAAAAAACGTAACTCCTTACCGCTTTTGTCTTCAAACAAGGTTAAGAAATCGATTCCCGCATATTTCGATTGTAGATATTTAGGAGAGCTTAGAATGTCGGCGTTCATAAAGGATACGGGCCGTGCGGCAATGTAAAGTTTTCGCCCGTCGTTGACGATCGTCGGAGCCAATATCATCATGGGAATGATGCCCTGCAATTCAATACTATCGTAATCTTTTATGGGTTTATCCATCATCCCTTCTGTAATCTGGTTTAGCTGTTCTTCAAATGTGTATCCACGATCACGATAGTATAAATTCCCATTGTACTTGAACTTTGTGAAGCTTACAAAGAGGTCGTTTGCCAGCAGGCTAAAAATAAGAGGATTAAGATTGTCAGTCGAAATGCGCTGTCGGTGCAAATTCGAATACGGCTGCGTGTTCTCACCCAATTGCTCCCGGAGTTTCAATTCGCGAAAATAACTGGCGCCAATCAATCCACCAGATGCTCCGGTAATCAGGATGCTCTTCTCCATAAGCATGCCACCCGTCAGACTATCCGCCACCTGAAGTGCCGTCAGCGTCCACAATGCCGCTCGCTTACCGCCACCACTTGCACACAAGAAAACCATTTTGGGTTTTTGATCGCCCGGAAATTTATTCCGCCAATTTTCCAGCATTACTTGATTTGCTTTCAAGTCCCGCTTGATGTGCGTGGAGTCATTCAGGCTTTGCAGCGCCTGTACGGAATATTCTACATGCGGTTTTTGATAATCTATTCCGAAAGCCTCATAGCGCCTGGCTAAATAATCTTCGCCGACCATGTAATTGAATATCAGAAAAAGAACGAGGGCCGATGTCGGTGACCAGCCACCAAACCAATACGCAAATGCTCCCGCCAACATTACGAAAATCGTGAGAAAGATAATAAAGGTTGCGGCCGCCGGAAGTTGAAATGAAGGGACGTCCTTAAATATGCCCAATATAAGAACAAAGCCAAAGATTAGTAATTCAATGATCACCAGATTGAAATGATTCTGATCGAACACCTGCAAAATGGTAGACTTATCGTAAAAGCTGGAATCCTCAACGGGTTTGATTTTAAAATCGTAGTCAATATAGTTTTCAACATGGATCTGTTTCTTGCGTGCGATGTCAAGCTTCTGCATTGCACTCGCTCGCGTAACTTTCACATTTTGCTTTAGCTTCTCATCGATACGGCATACTACATACTTAAAAATATCTTTGTTTGTCGTCCAAAAATAGAGAAAGAAAAGCAACGACATGACAAAGTAGCCACCAACCAGTCCGGAAAGGCTTCTGGCAAGATCTCCGGTACTGCTGTATTCACTGCTGATTCGAAATCTGACGATCTCCCGAACATAGACTGCTAAAAACGTTAGTGGGATGAGGCTGTTGTTGATGATGAATTTCGTAAATGGTCTGCTGAGCGCGCCCAGGAAAGAAAATCGATGGCCATCTGTAATATAGCAAGTAATGTGAAAAGCCATTGAAAACCCAGCCAGGACGGTACCCATGATGAAGAAACTCATGAAGTCAACACGATTAAGATATTCCGGATCAAGAAAGAGGTACGGAATACCCAGGTACTTACCAAAACTTCCCGTGATCATAGCAAACAAAACGATCCAGCACAAAATCAATACATGATTGCGCTTTAGGTTGTTCAAAAAAAGTTGAACGGGCAGCGAGTATCCAATCTTAGGAACTAAAAAGTACAGTCTTCGCATAAAAGAATTACTTCAATTTATGAATTTTAAATTGGATTAACAGGCAGAATCAAGGATTGCTCAAAGTTTTGTGCACTAAGCGCAAAGCACTACCCATTTTCTAAAGTGCAGGAAAAATGGAAATCAATCTAATTATTTAAGTTTGTTGGGTTTCAATCTGCAAAAGTAATGTCATAAAACGTTGGATAAGCTTTTTCACATCTATCGGTCGTCTGCTGGTTCCGGAAAAACACGCACACTCGCCAAGGCATATCTGCAACTGGCATTACGTTTTCGCGCTGATTATTTCAGGCACATTCTGGCCGTAACCTTCACCAACAAAGCTACACAGGAAATGAAAGATCGTATCCTGGCTTACCTGGATGATTTTGCCAATGGAAAAACCAACGAACTTACCGGAGAGCTAAAGGAGGCTTTGCGATTGGACGATCAGACCTTCCAGCAATATGCGCAGGAAACCCAGGCGGCCATCCTGCATAAATACACCTATTTTTCAATCAGTACCATCGACGCGTTTTTTCAAAAAGTAATCCGGTCCTTCACGCGCGAAGCCGGCCTTGTGGGTGACTACCGGCTGGAAGTTGATCAGGAGGCCGTTCTGGAAGCCGTAATCGATAACCTGATGGATGAATTGGGGAATAATGAGGAGTTAACAGATTGGGTAGTGGAATTTGCCAGGGAGAACCTGGAAAATGAGCGGGCGTGGGATGTTCGTGGCAGCCTTGTCGCCTTCGCCTCCGAAATATTCAGGGAAGAATTCAAAGACATTGAAGGGCATGTGATCAAGGCCACAGCAGATCGCAGCTATTTCACGAACCTTCGCGCCAGCCTTCGGCAAGAAAAGAACTCCTTTTTAGACAAAATTGAACCATTGGCGAAAGATGCCCTGGCCATTTTGAAATCGCTAGGATTGCATATCTCCGATATCAGCTATGGTAGAAATTCAGGTTTACATGGTTTTCTGGAGAAATATGCCCATGAAAAAAACTTGAAAGAATTTGGCCCGCCGGGTGATCGCATCAAAAACTACTTTGCTCTCGCAAAGAATTGGCCCAGCAAAACAAATTCAAATCCACAAGCCCTGATCGAAGTTGCTGAAACCAAACTTATTCCCATCATAACCACACTGACTACCCTCTATGAAGAAAATTTTCAAAAGAGTCTAAGTGCAGAAGTGGTAATGCAAAATCTCTATGTCTTTGGCTTAGTAGCGGATATATCACGAAAACTAAAAGAATACAAAGACGAACATAATTTGATGCTGCTGGCGGATGCACCTAAATTCCTAAATGGTGTCATTCAGGACAGTGATACGCCATTCATTTATGAAAAGGTAGGTTCTTTTTACAAAAATTACCTCATTGATGAATTCCAGGACACTTCTTCCATGCAATGGAAGAATTTTCTGCCGTTGTTGGTGAACAGTCTGGATCAAGGCTTTTCAAGCCTCGTGGTCGGTGACGTAAAGCAAGCCATTTATCGCTGGCGCGGTGGTGATTTGAAGCTACTCCAGCAGGAAATTGAGAAACACATTGGCGCAGATAGGGTGTCCGTGAAAGAGTTAACCAGTAACTTCAGGAGCGCCGCTACTGTGGTTGACTTTAATAACATGCTATTTGAGGAGGCCTCGTCTATTGTCGCTGCAGAAACAGGGCACTCAATTTCGGCGGATGTATATCGTGATGTCGCACAGAAAAGATCACGAAAAGAAGAAGGATTCGTCCACGTAAAATTCATCCAGGAGGAGGAAGAACTGAAGTGGAAAGACCAGGCATTGCATCAAATACCAGGTTACCTGGAAAAACTTCAGGCGCTGGGTATTTCCTTGAAAGACATCGCCATCCTGGTGCGTAAGAATGATGAAGGTCAGCAGATTGTTGCACATCTGCTGAATTATAAGAACTCCGATCAGGCAAAGCCAGGCTGCCGGTATGATGTTGTGTCCAATGAATCCCTGCGGCTTGATGGTGCAGCATCCGTAAATCTCTTACTCGGTGCCATGAAGTACCTGCTCAATCCTGACGATGCTATCGCTCGTGCACAACTGGGCTATGAATTCACAAAACTTCATGATCCCGATCGGCCGCTCACCGAAGTGTTCGCCGTTACAAATCAGGTATTTTTTGAAAATAGTCTTCCCGATTCCTTCACAAAATCCAAAGCATCACTTAGAAAGCTGTCACTTTTTGAGCTTACAGAAACATTGGTTTCAATCTTCAAACTTGGTGATCACCAAGGTGAGATTGCTTACCTGCTGGCATTCCAGAACCTCGTATTGGAATTTTACACCAGAGAGCGAAATGATTTAGGAGCCTTTCTTGAATGGTGGGAGGATAACAAGCACAAAAAATCAATACAGGTTTCAGGGGAAGTAGAGGCCGTACAAATTCTTACCATCCACAAGGCTAAAGGACTCCAGTTCAAATATGTAATTATACCTTTTTGTTCGTGGGGTTTAGATCATGACGCATGGCAAGCTCCCAATCTATGGGTGAAATCAGATCAGAAACCCTTCTCAATGGCCGGGTTTTTACCAGTTAAATATTCATCCATATTGCAGCAAACGTTCTTCAATGAGTATTACGAAGTTGAACGTACACGAAGTTACCTAGACAACCTGAATCTTTTATACGTTGCGCTTACCCGCGCTGAGCAGGGATTAATTGTTATTGCCCCCCACACCGGATCACGCACAACAATCAGGAACGTAGCACAGCTGCTCTTCCGCAGCATCCAGCAAGCATATTCAGATAACCCGTACTGGAGTCCCGCCAGGCAGGAGCTCAATATTGGCGAATGGACCGTCCCTGCATCTGTAGAATCAACAGTATTATCCGGTGCAGTTAGTCTGACCCACTATGCCTCATCTCGCTGGCGTGACAAACTTGTGATTCGGCAAAACGCAAAAAAATATTTTGATCAGCCGGCGAAAGAAAAGCAAGAAAAACTAGGCTATGGGATTTACATCCATACAGTTCTATCACGCATCTCCTATGCGCACGAAATACCTGACATCCTCCACCAGCTTCGCCTCGAAGGCCTGATCGCTCACGACCAGCAGGCGATATTAGAAGTTATGTTGAAGGATCTGCTTGCCAATCCCCAAATTGCTTCCTGGTTTGATATAGCATGGGACGTGCGCACTGAAATCCCCATTCTTGTTCCACTTGGGACTGAGCACCGGATTGACCGGCTGCTGTTGAAGGAGAGAAAAGCTGTTGTCGTGGACTTCAAAACGGGCGAACCTGCCAAAGCTGATCTAAAGCAAGTGCGAGAGTATATGGGGATTTTACACAAGATGAATTTTGTTGATGTGGAAGGATACCTGCTATATATCAAGAACAGCGAAGTTGTTTCTGTTTCACCAGGGAACATAAGAGCAATCAAACCGAAGGATGAACATCAACTTGGGTTAGAATTCTAAAATTAACGGCATTCCTACACATCAACATGGTAAACATCCTGCTGATTGCGAGGGATATTTCTTACGCAAAACCCTCCAGGCTGCGAAATTTCTTCAATGAAGTCGAACTGAGTGCATGAATTTGGAAGGCCCTCAAAAATAAGAAGAAAATCATGTGTTCTGTTATCTGCAATGAGCGTCCAAACTGGTGCGATGCTAATATTCTCCGCGTGCAGAAGGGCCGACTTTAATCCTGTTGCCTGGTCGATCAGAAAAGAAGTTTTCCATATCCTTACAAGCGCGTCTTTCCACTCGTTCTGAAAATAACAATGAACATAAACATGGGAATCTGTCTTCGCATAGGTTTTCTCAGACACTTCCAAATCCGGATCCTGCACCGGTCTGGGTTTGGTGAGCGGTTCCTGAATGACCTCTTTCGCACCGCTAATAGGGATGGACGATCCAAACATATCACTGCTGCATTTCACAAAGTAAATTTCGGACCTTACGTGGAATTCTCCAAGTATTCACAAATTGTAATAGCAAACTCGTTCTGACAGTGTTTTTTAAGACCGGTGAGGATGCCGAAACGCTTCACACGTTCTGACAAGCAGCACCATGGAATTCTTTGCTAGGGATAATAACCCAGGCTTGAAACATACTCACAATAAAGCTTCGGCATTCTCACTTTTCATAAAACTCGACCAATGAGGCGAAATAAATATTATCCCAACCATCGACGATATCAACGTAATCCTCATCCGGAATATTGACGTGCTTTAGCTCGACTGAAGTCCCTTGACTTACAGCATGAAGTTTGAATGTCACAATAGATTCCGCCGGTTGTGTTTCAAAATACCATTGCTGCACAATTTTTTTTCCGGTTTCAAATTCTATATTTTTTCCTACGATACTGCCATCCCAAAGGGAAAACTCACTTCCGGGCACAGCTGACATTTCAGCAACTTCACCCGTCCAAAGGTGAATTGTTGACGCTGTTGTTAGTGCCAGATAAACCTCGTCGGGAGAGGCTGAAATCGTATAGTATTTTTTGAAGTCTTTCATTTGTATCTACTTTTGCTACTCCTTTCCGTACCAATGGTGTCGTCGTATTCCGCGCCGCCGATGGACGAGGTTTGTTAATCTCTCACACAGTGGCACGATCAGACCACAGGTCGAAATTATGCCATCTACCCCGAAGTGCCGAGGTGAATACCGGACAGTTAACCGGCACTTATCAACATCTTCATACTGCTGGTGCTACACCATTTTCAGACCAGGGAGATTTCACGACTATATATTTACATAAAGTTTGGTTTTTGTGCAAACAGGGCCCAATACCAATCAATTTGACAGGTGCCCTCAACGCTGTAACGCTGGGCACATCTGCTTGCCGGCTTAAGAAATTCACGTATAATTGCGCTTCATCTTCTGGATAAAGTAAGCGATTTGTTTCGCAATGAAGTCTAAAACTTTTTATCTCGCACCTTCTAAAGAACACTATTCTTGACCATTACTTACGCATTAATCGGCCTCACTGTCCTGATAAGCATGTATTCCTTCAATAATGAAGGCCTGCTGAGAAGCTTAATCATGAATCCTTACCTGATCAGTAGCCGAAAACAATACTATCGCCTATTGACTTCCGGCTTCATCCACAAAGACCATATGCACCTGCTCCTGAACATGGTCACGTTTTACTTTTTTGGCGGCGTAATAGAACAGGTTTTTACTATCATTTTTGGCAGCATGGGCGGATTCTATTTCGTTATACTTTACCTTATGGCTATCGTTGTATCAGATCTTCCTACTGTTCTGAAACACAAAAGTAATCCCGGTTATAATTCCCTCGGCGCCTCGGGCGGTGTAGCTGCGGTCGTCTTTGCCTCAATTATTTTATTACCCCTCCAGGACATATGTCTCT
>JAOUDZ010000036.1 GCA_029858965.1 Cyclobacteriaceae bacterium | reverse complement strand
CATTAGCGTATCTGCCAACCAGGGCAAATTCCTGCAAGTGTTGGCCAGAACATGCAATGCGAAAAAAATTCTGGAGATTGGTACGCTGGCGGGATACAGCACCATCTGGATGGGTCGTGCCCTCCCCAATGACGGCAAACTGATTACAATTGAATTTGATCAGCATCATGCCCGGGTTGCGGAAAGTAACATAGAAAAGGCAGGTCTGTCTGATGTCGTCGATGTCAGAATAGGAAAAGCGATGGATCTTTTGCCACAGCTTGTTGAAAAAAATGAAGGTCCTTTTGATATGATCTTTATCGATGCTGACAAACCACCGTATACTGAATATTTTCAATGGGCATTAAAATTATCCCGTCCTGGAACGCTGATCGTGGCTGACAATGTGATCCGCGAGGGCCATGTCCTGGATCCGAATTCAACCGATGAAATGGTAGTGGGTGTACAGCGGTTCAATACATTCTTAGCTAACTCATCGGCGGTAACCGCGACAATAATACAAACCGTAGGATCCAAAACGCACGATGGCATGGCCCTGGCTGTTGTCAATTAGCGGCGAACAGCCACTGCCGGGGAGCCAGCAAGTTGAAATGGCCAACTGTTTAAGAACGTTCGAGCCACAAATATTTGGAATCGATCATTCCCAAAGCCATGGGTGTATTAAATATACCACGCCTGTAATTTTGTTGAATAGCACTTTTACTTTAGGGGGAGGTTCATACCCAATGCTTATATTTGAACGTCAAAAAAAACACAATCGATGAAAAATATTTTTGTAAAAAAAATAATGCTACCTGTAGTGCTGTTTGTGACTTGCTCCACTGTATCCTTCTCACAGCAGTTTAATGTACTACTATTTACCCAGACCGCTGGATACCATCACGAATCCATCCACGAGGGCGTAGCCGCTATTCGCCAATTGGCGCTTCGGCACAACTTCTCGGTCAGCTGGCAGGAAAACGCGAGGAGTGTTTTCAATGATAAATCATTGGAGGGTTATCAGGTTGTGATCTTTCTCAATACGACGCTCAATATTCTGAATGATGAGGAGCAGGCTGCTTTTGAAAAATTTATCAAGTCAGGAAAGGGATTTGTTGGCATTCACAGCGCCGCGGATACGGAATATGACTGGCCCTGGTACAACAAGCTGTTGGGGATGATGTTCAAGAAGCATCCGCAGCAGCAGACTGCCTATCTGAAAGTTGAGGATAGCAACTTCCCGGGTATGGAGCGGTTTCCAAAAAAACTGCTGTGGACCGATGAGTGGTATCAGTTTGGGGAGGCCAAGGCTACTGATCTGCATTTTCTTGTGACCGTAGATGAAAGCACATATTCCCCAAATGATGATAAGGGAGGTATAGGCATGGGCGCTTTTCATCCTATTTCCTGGTACCATAACTATGATGGCGGACGCGCGTTTTATACTGCATTGGGGCACATCCCTTTAACATTTTCTGATCAGACATTCCTGGATCATATTTATGGTGGCATTTATTGGGCTGCCACGGGAAAGGGACTTTGATTATTTCCAGCCAGAGAATTATCAATTGATCTGAGAGATATCAGACTGATCAGTTACTCTTTTTGGAGGGATGACAGGGTAAAGCAGGAATTATAATTTCAAGTCTACCCTTTTGCCCGTTTTAGCGGCCAGGTAGATCGCATCAATAATCTTCATATCCTTCACACCTTCTTCACCATCTATCGGCACTTCCGGTTGTTTGCCTCTCAGAATGATGTCCGCCATTTCATCCATCTGCACGGTCTGGTGGGTTACATGGGGATAATCTATTTCACCACGATTGGTACGGGCCTTTATCGGACCATATCCTGTTGATGGCTGCATTTCGGCATATCCCTTTTCCCCATTCAGGAAAAAGCGATCCAGGTTATTCATGCTATAGGTCGACAAGCAGGAGGCAACCGCTCCGCTGGGGAATCCAAATTGAAATAGAATGGTTTCATCAACACCCTCCTTAAATTTTTCAGGATCGGTTTTGGTTTCCTGCGCAGTAACATAGGTTGGCTCTTCGCCTATCATATAACGCGCGCCATTAACTGCGTAAATTCCGATGTCCATCATCGCCCCTCCGCCGGCCAACTTTGGATTCAACCGCCATTGCGTTGGATCACCGATTCTAAAACCGCATAATCCCTGAAAGAACATAACCTTCCCAAAATCACCTGCTTTGCGCATGTGAATAATTTCAAGTGTCTTCGGTTCTAAATGCATCCGGTAGCCTATTAGCAATTTTACTTTGGCCTTTTTGCATGCATCCACCATTTCCTGACCTTCGGCAGCATTCAATGCCATTGGCTTTTCAGAAATCACATGTTTTCCTGCCTTGGCAACGCGAATAGCCATAGGGCGATGCAGTGCATTTGGCGTAATAATATAGACAGCGTCAATATCGGGATTGTCTTTAATCTTGTCGAAATTCTCGTAGTTATAACAGTTCTTTTCAGGTATGCTGTACTTGCCCTGCCAGTCTTTTATTTTCGCAGGTGTACCACTGATAACGCCAACCAGTTTTGCGCGTGTACAGGTTCGCATTGCTTCTGCCACCCGCGTGCCGTAGCTCCCTAATCCCATGATCGCGACACGCAACGGTGGTCCTTCCTGTGCAAGGGTATTAGTTTGCCTGGCTATATTTTTGGCATAAGCAGGTACAAAGGGTATTGCAAATGCAGAAGCAGTAATTTTCTGTAAAAAGCGGCGGCGACTATTCATAATTAAGACAATTTTAATGGGTTGGGGAAATTTGAAGGTTCATAACCAAATGTACTAAAATTTTCAGTATTCGCCCTTCCGCATTGTGATGCGACAGTGTGTTGCGCTATACAATATGTGTTAAAGGAAGTCTCTAAAGAAGGGAACAATTTCGTCCGCAAGGATTGCATGGCCCTCAACAGAAGGATGACCTGAACATCCCCTCGCTTGCATAGGTGCGAAAAAGAACAGCGCGGCAAGTTTGTCCGGATCGGACTGCCCAACAATGCGATTTGTACCGCCGGGTATTTTGATTTTATCTGTTGTGCAAACTTTGTATAGGCACGCACTAATACTGCGCTGTCAAACGGTGCTCGTACATGTGTTCCGTCACCATTGCTGAAATCGTTCGTGCCCAATCCAATGCTTACAATTGCTGGTCTGTATTTTTCAAAATGCCAGGGCCGGGAACCGTCTTCTGTAAAATCGACATTTTCATATACCGCAGGCATCGCAGACCCATTGCTGTTCCCGTAGCGATATACGCCGATTCCCCGACACGCTGCCTATGATGAAATTGGTTTTCAGCGCTCTTGCAACCCTAGCCCCGTATGCATAATAGGCATTGTGCTGGTCATGATATACGTCGTCGCCGCAAGGTACTTCCGATGGATCGGCCGCGGCACCGCAGGTTATACCATTTCCTGTAAATTCAATCAAAAGTGCCTCGGGTTTTTTTATGGCCTTCACGCCATCTCCTGTTATTTTCTCGATGTAGATGGGGCCAGTGTGTGCCTCCGCAGCTTTGTACAGCCACGCAGTATGCATTCCGGAAGTTTCTGCAGTGATAACAATGGGCAGCTCTTCTTTTCCGGATACCTTAATTCGCTTTTGATATACACCATCTAATTCATATTGCAGGAAGTTGTGACCACCTTTTTCCAAAATGTAAGCGAAAACCCAACATTCCTTTCCCTTGAAACGAAAACCTATGTGTGCAGCAGAACTGATTAAGTTCGATGTGTTGGTCTGTGCTCAACGCATATCTTCCATAGGGTAGTAAAGACACGGCCGGCATCGTATCACTAAGACCCGGTTCAGTCTTTGGCGTGCCCGAACAAAACAAACAAAGAAAAGAACAGCAGTTGGAAAATAGGAAATTCTGGCGGCTGCAGTAGGTATGCTATTCTCCTGATGTTTTATGAGAAAGGTAAGAAAGAAAGCGAATGGTCCGGTCAATCGAAATTAAAGTATCAATGATGCGGTATGGGATGATTATAGCAGTTTTGCCGTATATTATTTACCGGCCGTAGCTGTAAAAACAGTTGCCTGTCACCATCTTTTAGTGTATATAGAAGTTTATTGTATAAAATATTGCAGCAATGAGACGAAGAAATTTTATTAAAGGCGCAGGTGCCGCATTGACAGGAAGTATGTTTATTCCCTCCGGTATACTTTCAGCCGCAGGTATGCCTGTGTCAGCCAATGACAAAATCAACATCGGAGTGATTGGTTGCAATGGAATGGGCTGGTCGGATACGAATTCTTTGTTGAAGATGAGTGATGTCGACTTAGTCGCCATTTGCGATGTCGATCAAAATGTCATCGATAAGAGATTGGCCGACTATGCAAAACTAAGAAAGAACGTTCCGAAAACGTACAAGGACTATCGTGAATTACTCAATAACAAAGACATTGATGCTGTAGTAATCGGCACGCCCGATCACTGGCACTGTAAAATCATGGTCGATGCGGTTCAGGCTGGCAAGCATGTTTACGTTGAAAAACCCATCGCCAATAGCATTGCGGAGTGTGACCTGATGGTGGCAGCACAGGAAAAGACGGGTAAGATTGTGCAGGCCGGACAATGGCAGCGCAGTGGGCCGCATTATAAAAAGGCCGTCGAAATCGTACAATCCGGTGTGCTTGGCAAAATACGACTGGTAAAAGTCTGGGCCTATCAGGGTTGGATGAAGCCCGTTAATGTGGTGCCGGATTCGGCAGCTCCAGCCGGCGTGGATTATGATTTCTGGCTAGGTCCGGCGACGAAAAGAGCCTTCAATGCGAACCGGTTTCATTTTAACTTCCGTTGGTTCTGGGATTATGCAGGTGGATTGATGACAGATTGGGGTGTTCATGAAATTGATATTGCCCTCTATGCCATGAAAGCCCTCGCTCCCATTTCTGTAATGGCGGCCGGTGGTAAGCTGGCATATCCTGATGATGCCTCTGAAACCCCTGATACTTTGCAGGCGATCTTTCAGTACGAAAATTTTAACATGCTATGGGAACATGCTACGGGTATAGATTCCGGACCATACAATCGCACTGAAGGGATAGCCTTCATTGGCAACAACGGTACCCTGGTTGTGAATCGAGGGGGATACGAGGTTATTGTCGAACACGAAGCCAAAGGATATGGCACTGGAGGTGCAGCCAAAATGGAAATCATAGAAGGTTATAAAAAGCCCAATGAGTTGAACCACCTTGATCTTCACACCGAAAATTTTATTCAAGCCATTAAAAAGAATAGCCAGGCTTTCCTAAATACACCCATCCGGTCTGGCAGTGTAGCAGCGGTCAATGCACAAATGGGAAACATTGCTTACAAAACCGGGAGCAAAGTCTTTTGGGACAGCAAACTCAATATGTTCAAAGACAATGCTGAAGCAAACAAATTTATCAATCCCGCGTATCACAATGGGTGGAAGGTACCCACGGTGTAGATTTGGCAATGAAAGAACCCCTCAATATTTGGACGGGCGACTAACGTATTAAAAAATAACAAATCCTTTCTGAAGCTGCTTTTGATTGTAGGTCGAGGTGAAGCTGAGTAGTATCTAATAAATATTTCTTACGCGAGGCCTCATTTTGTGCGTGGATTTAATTGCGGGTTACAAACTGCAGTTGCATACCTGACTCCAGCCTATTTAATTCCATTTTCTTGCAGGGGGTTACCTTCAGCGTTTCTCCATATAATTGCCTGACCAAAAAAAGTTCTCCAATAATATGTCGCAAAATGCTTTCGCTGGCAGCCAGCATGCTTTTTTTAATAAATGAGATCAATTCGAAAATTGGCAATTCAGTCGTTTTAATCATATTTTTAATATCTTGACATCTACAACTTAAAACGGTTTTGAAATTATGACTATCCGTCCCGGAGTAAGATTCGTTGAGATGCTTGTTGTCACATTGTCTCTGCTATTGGTAAACTGCACCCGTAAGCAGGACAGTCAGCATCAGGATATTTCAAAAGTTGAAATACGAGACGATGCAGGCCGTTACGAATTGCTTGTTAATGGCAAAGCGTTCTATATAAAAGGTGCAGGCCTGGAATTTGGAAGTGTAGAAAAGTTGGCTGAACATGGTGGTAATTCTTTTCGAACATGGCGGACAGACAACGGCAGGCAGACTGGTAAACAGGTTCTCGATCTTGCCTACGAAAACGGGCTAAGGGTTGCTATGGGAATAGAAGTGGCCAGGGAACGACACGGATTTGATTACAATGACAATGTGGCGGTTAAGAAACAGTTTGATGAGATCAAGGCCCAGGTGATGGAGTTGAAAGATCACCCTGCGCTGATTATTTGGGACATCGGAAATGAACTGAACCTCAACGCAACCAACCCAAAAGTATGGGATGCTGTGAACGATATTTCGAAAATGATACACGAAGTTGACACCAATCACTTAACGACAACTTCATTGGCAGGCATCAGCAAAGCGCTGGCAGCTGATATTGCACTGAGAGCGCCTGACCTTGATTTTCTGAGCATTCAGATGTATGCTGATATTGTCAACTTACCTAAATACATTAGAGAAATAGAATGGGAGGGACCATACCTCGTCACGGAATGGGGGGCAACAGGACACTGGGAGATACAAAAAACTGACTGGGGGGCGCCCATCGAAAACAACAGTACCGTTAAGGCGAAATATTACCTGGAGAGATATCAAAATGCAATTCAGTCGCAGCAGGGCCAGTGCCTGGGCTCCTTTGTATTTTTATGGGGTCAGAAGCAGGAAAGAACACCAACGTGGTACGGAATCTTTTTGGAAGATGGCACTGAAACGGAATCAGTGGATGTGATGCATTTTCTGTGGAATAACGCCTGGCCACAGAATCGGAGTCCAGCGGTTGAGTCTGTCACTTTGGATAACAAAGGTGCAGCGGACAATATCTATTTATCTGCAGGTAAAACTTACCGGGCTGATGCTGTAATTCAGGATCCTGATCATGATTCCTTGACCTATCACTGGGAAATTATGCCGGAGAGTAAGGATCTGGGCGAAGGCGGTGACCTTGAGTCAAAACCTGAAGTTGTACCCGATTTGATAAAGAACCCCACCGCAGCGCAAATTGAGTTGAAGGCCCCGACCGTTGCAGGCGCTTATCGTTTGTTCATGTATGCCTATGATGATCATGGCCATGCGGCGCATGCGAATATTCCTTTTTATGTAAATGCTGAACTTAAATAAACAAGACTATAAATGGCAGCGTATTACGGCAGTAGCACAACAGTATGGCAATTCTTATATCCCAAGTATGTAAACCTGAAAGAGCTTAGCTCAACCCAACAATGAATAGAAAATATCTAAACACAGTACTAATAGCATTGATTGTGGCGCTGGGTGGATTGCTAATGGGTTTTGATGCTTCAGTTATATCTGGTGTAGTGGGATTTATTGAAACAGAATTCCATTTGTCGAAACTGGAGTTGGGATGGTCTGTCAGCTCACTGACGCTTACTGCCACAATTGCGATGCTGGCAGCAGGCCCATTAAGTGATCGTTTGGGTCGTAAGAAGATACTGACCTATGCCGCAATTCTCTATTCTGTCTCGGCTATTGGTTCAGCCTTTTCACCCGACTTCATTACACTGGTGCTTTTCAGGATGCTAGGTGGTTTGGGCGTTGGCGCGTCACTCATCATTGCGCCAATGTATATTGCTGAAATTTCCCCACCCGAAATTCGGGGTAGAATGGTTTCCTTCAATCAGCTGAATATTGTGGTGGGTATATCCCTGGCTTTTTTCACTAATTATATCATTCTTCAGCTCGGGAAATCTGATGCTGCGTGGGCGCAATCCTTGAAATTTGATGAATACAACTGGCGCTGGATGCTTGGATTGGAAACCTTGCCGGCAGTCCTGTATTTTTTTGGCCTTTTCCTGGTGCCAAAGAGTCCCAGGTGGTTAGTAATGAAAGGCAGATTTGATGAAGGCGTCGCAGTGATGAAAAGATTTAGTTCTGAAGAACAAGCTGTGAAGGATATGCAGATCGTTCAGGAACGTATGGCATTGGAATCAAAGAGTGACAAGACACCTGTTCGTGAATTGTTTATGCCAGCGATGAGGATGGTGCTTACGGTTGGGATCATGGTTGCAATTCTTCAACAAATCACGGGTATAAACTCTGTGTTTTTCTACGCCCCGATGATTTTCGAACAGTCGGGTATTGGTACGGACGCCTCTTTTGTGCAGGCTATACTTGTGGGATTGGTAAATCTCGTATTTACCGTTCTGGCTATACTGTTTATTGATAAGCTTGGAAGGAAACCATTGCTGACAGTGGGTGTAGCAGGAATAACGGTTTGTATGCTATTGCTGGCGTATGGTTTTAATTCCGCCACGTATAGGCTAACTGAGGAATCACTCACGGCACTTGGAAACAGTGAACTGAGCGAACCGCTTTCAAAAATTAAAGACATCACGTACGACAGCGATGTTTCCTTCAAAGATGCCCTTCGGTCAGCGATAGGAGATGAGCAATTGAAAATACATGAGTCTGAGTTAATAAAGGCAGCCATTTCTTCAAACCCCATGCTCATACTCTTTGGTATTTTGGGTTTTGTGGCATCGTTTGCATTTTCATTAGGCCCTGTTATGTGGGTGCTTTTTTCAGAGCTTTTTCCCAATCGGATTCGTGGCCTTGCGATTTCGTTTGTTGGCCTGATTAATTCAGCGGTAAGCTTTTTGGTGCAGTTGACTTTTCCGTGGGAGTTGGTGAAGTTTGGAAACGCAGCTACATTCTTAATCTACGGTCTGTTTGCGCTAGCCGGTTTGATTTTAATCATCCGGATGGTCCCGGAAACAAAAGGTAAATCACTGGAGGAACTGGAAGCCATTATGGTAAAGTAAGCATTGTCTGTTTTTTGAAAACCAGTTGGTACTCCACATCAGGATTAAATATTAGTCTATGGAAATAAAAATTGGCCTCAACACCATGAAGCTGCCGGACGGCGATGTCGAAAGCCAAAGGATTGAGATAAACGGGGAAGTCTTCCATAAGATTTCCAACTACGATTTGATGAGGCCTTTTTTTATGAGCATTGTGAGCGACTCAGATCACTGGATGTTTATTTCAAGTAATGGAGGGCTCACCGCAGGACGCAGGAATTCAAATGCGGCGCTGTTTCCCTATTACACAGATGATCAAATCACAGATACGGCTGAAGTAACGGGGAGTAAGACCATAATCATTGCAGGTGTTAACAATGAACAATTCCTGTGGGAGCCATTTTCCGCAGCGTATAATGGAATTTATGCGGTGAGGAGGAATTTATATAAAAGCATCTATAGTGATGTGATTCTCTTTGAAGAAATAAACGAAGATCTCCGTATAAAATTCCAATACGCCTGGTATCATTCAGAGAAGTTTGGCTTTGTCAGGCAGGCTGAAATCTGTAATCTCTCGGCTTCACCCATACAGTTGAAATTGATTGATGGCATCCAGAATATACTTCCGTCAGGCGTCACACAACAGCTTCAGCTCCAGCGAAGTAACCTGGTAAATGCGTATAAGAAGAACGAGTTGCTTGCTGAAAATGGTATCGCTGTCTATTCATTAAGTGCGCAAATTGTTGACCGGCCAGAACCGAGCGAGTCACTCCGGGCAACCATAGCCTGGTCTCTAGGGTTTGAAGAGTCAAGAAAATTAATTTCTGCATTACAGCTTGACGATTTTAGAAAGGGCAGGGAGGTACATGAGGAAAGTGATGTGCGTGCAGAACGCGGAGCGTATTTTGTTAGTGGAGGATTCTCATTGGATGGAGAGATGAAGAAAGACTGGATCATTCTCGCAGATGTAAACAAGAGTGCTTCCGATGTTTCATACTTTGCTGACCTTGTCGCCAAAGGAGGTGATCTTAAGGAAGTTATTTGGTCAGATATTCGGGACGGAAGGACAAAGCTGAAGGACATCATCAACAGCGCAGATGGACTGCAGGCTTCGAACGATCGTCTAAGCAATGCAAGACACGCTTCAAACGTTTTGTTTAATCTTATGAGGGGTGGTGTTTTTGTTGATGGATATACCATAGGAAAACATGATCTGAAAGCGTTCATAGGCACCTGCAACCATGCATTACCGGAAAAATTAAAAACATTTTTTGAGAAGCTGCCCGCAACGTTATGCTTGCAGGATCTGCTCAGGGATGCTAATAATGCAGGCGATGGCGATCTGATTAGGCTGTGCTATGAGTATCTCCCGCTTTATTTTAGTCGCCGGCACGGTGATCCAAGCAGGCCGTGGAATACATTTTCAATTGAAACGAAGTCGGCGGATGGGTCCAAGGTCCTTAACTATGAAGGGAACTGGCGTGATATTTTTCAAAATTGGGAAGTATTGGCCACCGCTTATCCTGATTTTGTGGAAAGTATGATTGCCAAATTTCTTAATGCTACCACTGTGGATGGCTATAATCCCTACCGGATAACACGTTCTGGAATAGATTGGGAAGTTATTGAGCCACATGATCCCTGGTCGTTTATCGGGTATTGGGGAGATCATCAGATCATTTACCTGTTGAAGCTTCTGGAAACTTCGGACCGCTACCACCCGGGTCGGCTGCAGAAAATGTTCAATGACAGAGTCTTTTCTTTTGCTAACGTTCCTTACCGAATCAAGGATTTTGAAGCCCTGGTCAAAGATCCGCGGGATACCATCACTTACAATGTTGCTTTGGCGGAACTGATTGAGCAGCGCGTGAAGGACACCGGTTCAGATGGAAAATTAGTATGGAAGGGGAGTGGAGAAATTCTGAGGGCAAGTCTGATAGAAAAGCTATTGATTCCCTTGCTGGCCAAGCTGAGTAATTTTATTCCTGAGGGTGGGGTATGGCTGAATACGCAAAGGCCTGAATGGAACGATGCCAATAACGCGTTGGTTGGGAATGGAGTTTCTATGGTGACGCTCTATTACATGCGGAGATATGTTTCATTTCTGAGCGATCGTTTGACACCGCCATCGGGTACCGAGTTTTCCATATCTGCAGAAGTAAAAGAATGGCAGGAAGAACTTTCCACTGTATTCAATCAAAATAAGCACTTGCTCACAGGTCGTATTCAAGATCGCAGCAGAAATGAAATCGTGCGCGATCTGGGCATGGCGGCGCAACGATACAACCAAAAGGTTTACAAAGGGCATACGGGTGAGCTGAAAACCTTGCGCTGCGATCTGTTGCTGAATTTTTTGCGTGACACGCTCGCCTTCATCGATCATACTATTAGCATAAACAAGCGGGGTGACCATTTGTATCACGCCTATAATCTTGTGAGTTTTGATCAGGGTAACTGTACGGTTAAACACTTATACGAAATGCTGGAGGGGCAGGTGGCAGTACTTAGTGCCGCGCATCTTTCCGGAGCAGAAGTGGTTTCCATCCTGGACGCAATGAAAAAAAGTAAGTTGTTCAGGGCGGATCAATATAGTTACCTTTTGTATCCCGATCGGATATTACCCCGCTTCACCGAGAAGAATACAATACCTGATTCACTTATTAACTCCTCAAGGTTATTCAAAATCATGCTGAAGGATAATAACACTTCGGTTATTGAGAAGGATGTTAGCGGCACGTATCACTTCAACGCGGATATTAGAAATGCAAGAGACGTAAAGAAAAGACTTCAATCATTAGCGCAATTGGAATACCGGCAACTGGTTCAGGAGGAGTCGGATATGATCCTCACTGCGTATGAAGCGGTTTTTAATCATAAACAATTCACAGGGCGGTCAGGAACGTTTTTTGGGTACGAGGGACTTAACAGCATTTACTGGCACATGGTATCGAAGTTACTGCTGGCAGTCCAGGAAAATATCTATTGGAGCATCGACAGGGGTGATGACCGCAAAATTATTAATAGGCTTATTGAGCATTACTTTGAAATAAGGGCGGGAATCGGTCTTAATAAATCACCTGCGTTATACGGGGCATTTCCTACCGATCCCTATTCACATACGCCGGGCAACAAAGGTGCTCAGCAACCTGGGATGACGGGTCAGGTGAAGGAGGATATCTTATGCCGGTTTGGGGAGCTGGGCGTGAGGGTCAGGGATGGAAAAATAACCTTCAGGGAAGATCTATTGCGCAAATCAGAATTCCTTGACAACCCCGAAGTATTTGAATTCAAAAATAATGCAGGCGATACCCGGGTGATTGATATTCAGCATAATTCGCTGTGCTATACATTGTGTCAGATACCGGTTATCTATTCTGTTGTAGATGGAAAAAAACAGATTCAAATAGTCTATGAAAGTGGCGCAAAGGAAAATATAGAAGGCCTGGAAATTGACGCATCAATAAGCGCGATGGTATTCGGTCGCGATACAAGTATAAAGCAGATTCATGTTTCGTTGACCCCTCAGCTGGTGTGAATGCTAAACTTGAAATGGTAAGGAAGACTGACTAATATGGTAAGGAAGACTGACTAATATTTTTCCAAAAAAAACAGGATCCGGATTGGCATTTTTCAGGCTTGGTGCGATGCACCGTGCTTGACCCTTCGTTTTGATACCAACTTGGCACGCTAAACGTGAAAACCATGAAATGCTTCAACCTCATTTTTGCTGCGCTGTTATTTTCAAGTTGCCAGCAGCCAGAAAATCATCGTGACACGCCTGTGGAAGAAGAGGCAATTAAGGCAACACTTGTTGCCATGTGGGATGCCATAGAAAAAGGTGATGTTGAACGTTATGCCTTGCACGTGCACTCCGACTTCACGCAGTTCGGTGAAACAGATTCCTTGCTGACTACTGGCAAAGAAACCGAAATTGAAAGTATTCGCCAATATACAGCGGTAGCCACCAATGTTCACACGGAAATGGTTGACCCAATAGTGACTGTGAAAGGCGATGTGGCCTGGATCACCTACTATTGGAAGGATGGTGGTATTTACAATGGTGTTCCTTTCAGCAGCCACGGAAAGTCAACACGTATTTTTGTAAAGGAAAACGGGCGCTGGCTTTGCATACACGGGCACTATACGCTATTGCCGGAAGCTTCAAAATAACGGCACAATAAATCAAAAATTGTAGACCAAATTCAAATACGGATTCAGCGGAAATGCAATTTTATGCTGACCTTTTTCAATAAGCTGAAAATTCTGAAAAACGGCAATCACTTCCGGGCGTATGGTTAATCTTTTCCCGACAGGGATTGCGACGCTTCCCTGCAGTGTATGGTAGGATTCAAACAGCGCATCTTCATCGTGGTCCAATTTGCCCAACCAGATTTTGAGTTGATCGATGCAATGGTCTTCCATTAATCCGATGCCCAGCGTATACCGAACACCCTTTTTCGTTTTCCACGCTGTATCCACTACGCCCATAGAGAGCATCCAGGCCATTACATTTTTTTCAGAGCGATCAAAAAGGAAGGTACCGCTGCGTTCGGGATAGTATATAAACATACTCCTGAACTGAAGGCGAAAATGTTCGAGCTGCACGATAGCGACATTGAATTTTAGTCCGTACAAAGCCAGCGCACCAGTGGTACCGCCGGTTATTCCCAGCGCTACTCTATTGGATAGACCATACGTGACATCACCGATAATTGCAGGAGGTGGGGCCAGATTGGAATAGGTGGTGATGATGCCACCATTGAAATGGCCGCGTGCCGGGAAGATCGGGTCCTGAACAAAATGAGACTGTGCCTGGAGTACAAATGCGATCAAGGTTAGGAAAATGGAGATTGAGGTTTTCATAGCATGTGTGTTTTGAACTTTAACCTGAAGTTCATAGCTCACATTCATATATAAAACAGGTTTTCCGCCCTGTGGAAAATCAAGTTTTGCATTTTTTGCCAATCAACCGGCCTGCAGCTGGTAAGCATATTGATTTTTGCCAATAGTGCTTTGAGGAGCACTACCCTGGCTGTTTTGCGCCGATTCTTTATTACGATTTGGTACTGGTGGAATCCTAAAAATGACTTCAACCCTATCGAGAAGGATCAGCAGAAACGTAATTTGTGCGCCAGAGAGAAATGCGCTGAAAACGATGTTGGACTCACTCCCGGACGAATCTTCTAGCCTGACGGTGCCAGGGCTTCGACATCAATCTTAAATAGCTTGGATGCGTTTTGCCACATGATCATCTCTTTCTTGTCATCCGGCAAATCAAGCTGCTTCATGAACGACAGGTATGACTTCATCGTGGAAATTGGCCAGTCGGTTCCATACAACAAATACTTCGGTTCGCCGGCGTAAATAATCATTTCTTCCAACTGTGCTTTCATGTACTTTTCAAATTTGTCTGTGAAGTCCCCCAACACGAGTCCGGAGAAATCGGCAAAAACATTCTTGTTCTTGTAAACGACTTCCATGCAATCCCGAATCCAGGGATTGCCGACATGACAAATGACAATCTTCAATTCCGGGTTGTCCACAGCGACATCATCAATATGTAACGGATGGGCAAAGCGTACTTTTCCTTTTGGTGAGTAGGTGTCACCGGAATGAAACATAACGGGTATGTCATATTCTACGGCGAGGTCGTACACTACCTGAAGCCGGTTATCGTGGGGATAAAAGGGCTCATAACCGGGGTATAATTTCAGCCCCTTTATCAATCCATCTTTGAGGAAGTCACTGATTTCGCGCAGATCTTTTTCTTTATAATTAAGATAGCTTATTCCGGCGACAACGGAAATATTCTTTAAATCACGGGTCGCATTGACTACCTGACTTATACTGGGACGATGTTCATTTACCAAGTACGAGGTCAACACCAGGGAGTAATCGACATTATTTTCCGCCATGGTTTGCTGAAGCGTATCGAGGCAGTCTGAAACAGAGCGAACGCGCTCTTCGTGATAATTGTTTAAGTGGGTGTGGACATCAATAATCATAATAGCAGTCTAAAGTTGCATAAAATAGAAGGTGAAAAGCTTACAAAAATATTGGAAAAAATGGAAGAGAGTGCAATTTAATATACATTTCGGCTGAAACACGCTTCGGACTTTTTGCTCCTGCATAAGATGGAGCGCTTTGCTATATTTAATAACCCGGGAGCTACCACCTTCTACTATGCGAACCAAGGTGTAAAGGTGGTTTCAAAGGGTTCCGTTTCACAAATATTGAAACACTGGCGTGGAGTAGGATACCAAAGTGATCATGAGAAGGATAGTAAAGATAATTGGGATTGTTGTAGTAGTCTATTTTCTTGTGGCTATTGGTTTTTACTTGTTTCAAGATGATTTTGTCTTTCAGTCTGATTTTTTGCCCGGGGATTATGCATTTGTGTTCGATCAGAAATTTGAAGAATACGCCATTCCAACAAATGACGGCGATACCCTAAATGCATTGTTTTTCAATGCGACAGTTCCGGCCAAGGGATTGATCCTCTATTTTCACGGCAATGCAGGGAACTTGCAGCGTTGGGGGAAGTGTGCTGTTGATTTCACTGCTTTGGGTTATGATGTCTTAATGATTGATTACCGTGGATATGGAAAGAGTTCGGGAACGCCCAGCGAAATGAATTTGTACAAAGACGCAAACACCACGCTGGAGTGGTCGCAGTATAACTTTCCGCGAAAGCGTCTAATTTTCTACGGACGTTCACTGGGGGCCGCAGTCGCTGCTCATCTGGCATTGAGCGTTACGCCTGATTTGTTGATATTGGAAACCCCATTCGATGAATTAAAGGGCGCGGTTTTTCTACCACTTAAACCGCTGCTTTATTTGTATCCGTTGCGTTATAAATTTTCAAATAAGATGTCTTTGCAGCGCGTATCCTGTAAAAAGCTGATTATACAGGGTACCAATGATTGGGTGGTACCACTATCCGCTGCATTGAAACTCAAACCATTGTTGCACGACGGTGACGCATTTATCACTATTGCAGGAGGAAGTCATAACAATCTTCGTGAGTTTGACGAGTACCATAAGATTTTAGCAGAATGGCTTAACTAGGTTTATTGTGATTCCAGGTGCATGTGAACCTTGCATCGAGCGCCTTAATTCGATATATTATCAGATATTATGACCTTCCTGTTGCTTTCGGCTATAGCAGTTTACATTGCCATCTGCCTTTCATTTTACTTTTTCCAGCATCTTGGTTTTTTTCGGCCTGAATTACTCTCAACGGCCTTTGAATACAAGTATCCATTTCCGTTTGAAGAGCTTGATTTTAATATGGAAGATGGCGGCAGGATTAATGCCATATACTTCAAAGTGCCAAACGCACGTGGCGTCGTTTTCTATCTGAAAGGGAATTCAAAAAGCATCAAAGGCTGGGGAAAGTTTGCCAAGGATTTTGTGGGTAATGGTTATGATTTTTTTATGATGGACTACAGGGGCTTTGGCAAAAGCAGGGGTAAGCGAAGTCAAACAAAAGTTTTCAACGATGCCCAATATATCTACAAATGGCTCACCCTGGAATACCCCGAGCAAAAGATAGTCTTGTATGGCCGCTCATGGGGAAGCGGTGTGGCAGCGCGTATTGCATCCTGGAACAAACCCGGCCTGCTGATTTTGGATTCCCCCTACTTTAGCTTCTACTACAACGTCAATCGCTATTTATTCTTTATCCCGTTGCGCTGGTTGCTCCGCTACGATATTCGTACGGATCAGTACTTGCAGACAGTAGCCTGTCCCATACATATTATTCACGGTACAAAAGACAGGCTTATCTCCTTTGTGCAAAGTGAAATGCTGAAAGACTTGTATCCGGACAAAATAGCGTTGCATAATATTGATGGAGCACGTCATAACAATTTGCCTGATTTTCCGGCATTTTTTGAAGCGCTATACAATATTTTATATGTAGAACCTGAAAACGTTGGAAAATAGGTAATGGAAATATCACGCAAACATGCCAGTGATTTTACCCGGCTTTTCGATATCCTTTCGTATCAGCGTGAGAAGTATCCCAACCAGCACGCATTGAATGCCTTCGAGGCTGGAAGTTGGAAAGGCTTATCCATATATGAAATACAGGAGAAGGTAGATTCGGTTTCATGTTGGCTTATCCGTAGTGGTTTAGTACATGGACAGACTGTTATTATGGTTCCGGTAATGGGTACTCCCGAGTGGGTGATTCTGGATTTTGCCTGTCAGCAATGTGGGTTGGTCACTATTCCAATGCATCCAACTACCGCACCTCAGGATATTGAGCTTATCATCACTGAAACTGAAGCAAAAATTTGTATTGCCGCCAACGCAAGCTTGTCGGAAACTGTAAGAAAGGTAACACAAAAGATGAATTCCCCGATGAGTGTCTATCATTCAGACCTGGCGGAACCGGGGTATTTTCAGGCGCTTGAATTCACAAAACCAAATGAATCTGAGTTGGAAAAACTGGAAGGTATCAGAAATTCGATTAGTGAGGATGACTTAGTTACCATCCTCTATACTTCGGGAAGTTCGGGTGTGCCAAAGGGTGTGCTGCTCACGCACCGAAATATCGTTTCCAACATCAAAGCAATATTAACCTTACTGCCAATTGAGCCCAGGCATAAGGTGTTAAGCTTTTTACCTTTTAGCCATATTCTTGAGCGTGTTGCATGTTATGGATACATGGCTTTCGGCGTGTCATTGTACTTCAGTCAAAGCAAGGAGAGCTTTGAACATGATTTTCGAACTGTGAGGCCATTCTTTTGTACCAGTGTTCCCCGCGTATTGGAAAAGATGTATGATTTTTTGCAACAGCAATTGCTGAACAAAAACAGATTTAAGCGGGCTTTGATCGCATGGGCTTTGGCAGTGGGTAAACAATATGGTTCGAAGAATAGATTGAATGGATGGTATGCATTTAAATTATATTTCGCACGGGTTCTGGTATTAAGTCACTGGCGCAAGAAATTGGGAGGTAGAATTAGGTATATGATTGTTGGCGCAGCTTCCCTGCAACCCGAAATCGGGCGGCTGTTTTCAGCAGCAGGCATTTCCGTGGTGGAGGGATATGGTATGACAGAAACTGCACCGCTCATTACGATAAATCGTTATGAACCGGGGCTTGCGCGTTTTGGGACCGTGGGCCTTCCGATTCCCGGTGTTGAGGTGAAAATTGATGAACCAAATCAGGAGCAGGAAGGTGAAATTTTAGTGAAAGGTGCCAACGTAATGCAAGGCTATTTCAAAAGACCCGATTTGACGGCAGAGGCATTTACTAAAGATGGTTGGTTTCGTACAGGTGATATTGGAAAGTTTGTTCATCAGCATTTCTTAAAAATCACGGATCGGAAAAAGGAAATCTTCAAAACATCGGCAGGAAAGTATATTGCTCCACATCCCTTGCAATTGCATTTTACAAAATCTCCGTTTATCCAGCGCTGTCTGATCATTGGGTTTCAACGACCATTTGTAACAGCACTGATCGTGGTCAATGTTGAAATACTGGAAGCCTGGTGTGCACAAGAGCATGTCCACTGGACAGCACTGCCGTTTATGGTGCACAATATCAAAGTCCGCGACAAGCTCCAACAGGAAATTCGGACATTGAATGAAAGCTTACCCTCCGTTGAACAAATCAGAGACTTTGTGCTTTGCCCCCAGGACTGGACTGTTGATCGCGGAGAACTAACAAATACCCTAAAGCCTGTCAGGCAAGTGCTAATGAATCACTATGAAAAAGATATTAATAAGATGTATGCTGCACCGTCATATCGCTGATGGCGTCTGCATGATTCAAATATCTGCGCTTCACTGGATTTTCTTTGTGGATCTCTGCTGTAAAATGGATATGATAATAGAGTCTCTTGGAAGAATTGTGACTGTGCGAGGGAAGTTTTTTTTGAATAGACGGAATGTTATGATGTATTTTGTTACAACATAGAGAAATAATATGAGGTATTGCGCTTGGATTACCGAAATGAAATCTACTTTGTTGATTTTGTTGCTTTTTCTTTCGTGTACTGGTGGAGATTCATCATTTCAAATTTCCACTGAGGATGGCCACAGATTTGAATCTGCACAGGCAAACAGTTTGTTAGCCAATGAAGGATTTAGCCGATGCAAAGATTACCTGGGCGCGTGGCTGGGATATGCGGACACGGTATCAGGGCTCATTCCAAGAAATATTGAATCCGGCATAGATTACTGGAATGCCAAGGACGCTGCCGCTGATAATTACCCGTTCATGGTACTAACAGCATTTTTTGTTGATCAGGATATGTTCAGGGGAAGAATGAGTCAAATGCTGGTTAGTGAAAAACGGCTTACTTCAAGGGTAAGAACAATGCCTGACACTTACGCTTTTTCAAAACGAGGATTTCTGGAAGATGAAATAAAGATGGATGAAATTGTGTTTGGTACGTCTGAATACATTAAAGATGGTTTGCTTCCGCTCACTGAATGGCTGGGCAAAAGCGCCTGGTCGGATCGTATGATTGAAATGCTGTACGATTTAAACAGGGAAATCGTTATCGCAGGGGAAGTGAAAGCAAGGGAATTCGGGAATGCACCAAAAGAAGAGGTTAACGGCGAGTTGCTGCAGGTACTCTCCAGAATGTATTGGATGACAGGGGAAGAAAAGTTTCTGGATTGGGCAATAAAGATTGGTGATTATTATTTGCTGGGTGACCACCACCCGACACGTGATCTTGAATATCTTCGACTTAGGGATCATGGTTGTGAGCTGGTTTCCGGCCTGTGTGAGTTGTATGCTACAACCAACTTTGCTATGCCTGAAAAAAAGAAGACGTATCAACAACCAGTCCACGAAATGTTGGACAGGATACTTGAGGTTGGACGGAATGTTGACGGGATGTTTTATGATGGAATTAATCCAAAAACAGGCAAAATTGTTCAGGAGCGTATAGCGGATACGTGGGGATATACGCTGAACGGCTATTACACGGTGTTCCTGATTGATGGAACGCAGGCGTACAGGGAAGCTACGCTGAAGGTATTTTCAAACCTTGACAAATACAAAAATTATGATTGGGAAAGCGGCAGTGCCGATGGATACGCCGATGCTATTGAAAGCGCGTTAAATCTGTTTAATCGGATTCCCGACCCAAACATTGCGAAATGGATTGACAGCGAAATCCAGGTGATGTGGGGGATGCAAAAGGGGAACGGAATAATTGAAGGCTGGCATGGCGATGGTAATTTTGCGCGCACGACAATCATGTATAACCTATGGAAGAGCAAAGGCTTGTATGTAGAACCATGGCGGCAGGATCTTTTGCTTGGCGCAGAGCAAAAAGGCGATTCAGTGTTGATCTCGATAACATCAGATAAGCCCTGGACAGGCAGCTTGTTTTTTGACAAGATGCGGTTTAAGGAAAATATGAAATTGCCAATCGACTGGCCAAGGATAAATCAATTCCCGGAATGGTTTACTGTGGAAAAGGATCATGACTACACCCTGATGGATATCACCGAACGAGACATGAAAGTATTGTCAGGGGAATATCTGCTCCATGGAGTTAACCTGCAGGTTTCTGCCGAAAAAAGATTAATTGTGTTTTAGGTAATCTGGTTGTTATCAAGCATCCAACAGCTGCTTTTCCAGTTCAAGTGCCCGGGGAAGGAGTACATCATCTTCCATGAGTGCATGCACGGCCAGGTCTTTCTCAAATACCTGAAGTTGTGAAAGGAGGATTCGGTACAGTGTTTGATTGCCGGTGGGCGGTGAATAGTGCAGGATGGTTTTGCGTACTTCCTCCAAATCTTTCTCTGTGTCGTGGTGCTCGTTGATAAACTGCTGAATAGAAATAGCGGTTGCCGTTCCTATCTTCTCATTGCGATCCGCTGCCTCGGCGAGTTGAAGAATGTAAGGAAAAAGGTTACGTTCCTCCATCTCAATGTGTTTGCGCAGATGACTTTTGTAGTCCACATAAAAATTATGCAAGAGCAGCAGCAATGGATGCGTGCTGGGATAAGCATCCACAAGTAAATGAATGCTCTGCTCAATCTCCAATAGTTTTTTATTGATGTAGTATTCGTGTGTTTTGTGCAGGTAGTCCACTATGACAGGGAGCGGAAAGTGATTGAATTCCACCGCGCTGAATGAGTTTTGATCTTCAAATACACCCAGCAGGGCAAGAATAAATTCAGGTTGTATACCGATGTTACGAAGTTCTTCATACGTGTACGCCATGGTATGAGCCTGTGAAACGTCATAACGCTGCAAGATTTGCGAAGTTTCTTCAATAGGGGGAAGGGTGTTTGTTTGTTTGCTCATGCTCAAAAGTAACTTATGGTAAAGATAAGAATAATAAAATGCAATGCCTTCATTCTGTAGGGCACATGTTTTAGCGTCTGGTATTCAGTCACTATTTTTCAGGAACAACAACTGCCCTAAATGAGACGCCAGATGATTGGTTCTGTTGAGAATCACATTTAGCTTATTTCTGTGGGGTTCTTTCTTGAAGTCATCTTCACTGACGGCGGTGTGTTTTTCAAACCATCCAGGCGGCTGCAAGCGCATGCAATGTTGACCCAATATTTCATTTACTTCTTTCCAATAGCGCCGCAGATCATTTGTAGGGGGTACTTCCAGTGCGGATTTATCGGGTTTTCGCAAAAAGACATCGTTAAGTTCCGGGTAGCGTTGATCGCCAAAATCAAGCAAGGGCAGCATTCTATCGTGTACGGATGTTAGGTGTCCCAGCAAATATATGCCTCTGTTTCTATTGGGTGATACTTGCTGCTGGAGTTGTTCATCGGTCAGCGCGCTGAATAGTTTGTCGGCACTGTTTACATGGGTAGTCCAGGCATCGAGCACCATCTTGATGATTACGTCTTGCTGATTAGCCATTTCTTAAAACTTTTATTTGTCTTCCATGTATTCAAACTTATCCTAAAAATGTTATCGTTCGTCTGGTAGTGGCACAACCTTACCTGAAATTTTGTACGTGGGCTGCTGTGCTTTCCATTCTCTCAATTGATGCGAGAGCATACCGGAAAGAACTTCTGCCTTCTTTGGATACTTTTCAGAAAGATCTGTTGATTCCCCGATGTCTGATTGGAGGTCATAAAGTTCCTGGGTACCAGTTTTCATGTTATAAATCAATTTCCACTTCCCTTGCCTGACTGCGCTTTTAAAATTAATGCCGGGCCCGTCTTCCGGAATCCATTTGTTGGGGAAATGCCAGATTAAGGTTCGCGCGGTATCGGCATAATCAGGATTCTTCAAGATGGGGATAAAACTCTTCCCATCGACTACCTGCACTTTTCTATATTTTTTTATCCCTGCCATTTCCAAAATGGTTGAAAAAAAATCTTCAATGATCACATATTGATTTGCTATGGAACCAGGCTTTACCGTCCCTGGCCATTTTACAAGCATCGGTACGCGGACGCCACCTTCATATACCGAACCTTTGCCGGATTTCAAGGGGAGGTTGTGTGTAAAGGCCTCACCGCTCCTTGGGGGCATACTGAAACCTCCATTATCACTCATAAAAATGATAACGGTATTTTCTGCAATATTTTCTTTCTCCAGGTAGTCCATGATATCCCCGAGGCTTTTGTCCATTCCTTCCACCAGTGCAGCATACTCTGCTTCTTTTTGCGGAAGGCCATCGTCCAGGTAGCGCTGGACAAAACGCTTGTCGGCTGCATAGGGTATGTGCACCGCATAGTGCGCCATATAAAGAAAAAATGGTTGTTGTTTGTCCACAGGAACAGCCACGGCTTTGAGTGCTTCGCGGGTTAACGCCTCTGTTAAGAATACGTCACTGCCATGATATCCTACTAAGCCAGGCACGCCCCAGGGTTCAGTGTGCTCTCCTTTCTTATTCCCATAGTTGTCTTCACCCAGATAACTCCCCAGTCCGCCCGCCGCATGGCCTGCAATGTTTATGTCGAATTGAATATTGAGTGGGTCAGCAGCAGGAGTTCCCATTGCGCCAAAATGTGCTTTGCCGCAGTGAATAGTATAATAGCCTCCGCTTTTCAATATAGCAGGGAGTGGTGTAGCATAAACCGTATTGATAGTTCCGGTTACCGGGGATAGTCCATTAACATTCCATGCCGGCGGCAGCAGGATACTATCAGCAGCATCAACGGGTTCGTCTTTTCGCAATGTCCAGTTTGTTACGCTATGATGAGCTGCATTCATTCCTGTCATTAAGCTAACCCGACTGGGAGAACAAACCGGCGTAGCATAGGCATTGGTGAACTTCATGCCGTCTTTCGCCAGTCGCTCCATGTTGGGCGTACGATAGCGTTTATTAAAGGCGGTGCCTGTTGTCCAGAACGGGACGGCACAATCTTGCCACCCCATATCGTCCACCAGGAAAACAATGATGTTGGGTCTTTGCTGTGCATCAACTGCGCCTGCGCCCAGCCACAGGATCATAAACAATGAAATGAAGTGCTTTTTTATCATTCCTTTTTATATGGATTATTCATTATCTAAAACAGCGGCAGCTTCAACATCTTCATATTGCCTGATGAGTTGCTGCAGCTCGCGCTTCAGGTTGGCCAATAGTTTCTCGTGTTTCATTTCTCCTGCCAAATTCCGCATCTCATGCGGATCATGCCTAAGGTCGTACAACTCCCAAAAATTCTTCACGCCATAAAACCGGATAAGTTTATACCTGCTGGTCCGTATTCCAAAATGCCGGTAAACATTATGCTCTCCGGGATGTTCGTAATAATGGTAATATACGCCTGTGCGCCATGCATCACCTTTTGCTTCACCTGCAAGCAATGGCAATATGGATTTTCCCTGCATACTTTCAGGAACAGCAACCCCTGCCAGTTGCAGGAAAGTTGGCGCCATGTCAAGGTTCATCACCAGGTCTTGTATAACTGTTCCCTTTCTGGCCAGTGGCGGGTAACGGATGATCATGGGTGTACGCATAGACTCCTCATACATGAATCGTTTATCAAACCAGCCGTGCTCCCCCAAATAAAATCCCTGGTCTGAAGTATAAACGATCATGGTATTGTCCAATAGATTATTTTTTTTCAGGTACTGCATCAATCGGCCCACATTGCGGTCCAATGAAATAGCCGTTGCCAGGTAATCCCGCATGTAGCGTTGGTATTTCCATTCCGTCAATGCCTTTCCGCTTAAGTTTTTTGAATCAAAGTCTGCCTTAATACGTGCGTAGTATGCGAGATAAGTATTACGCTGCGCTGTGTTCATCCGACTGATGCTGTTTTCTTTAAGCGCAGCAATCGAATCATCATACATCTTAAGGTCGTATCCCAACAACATAGTTTTGTCAATGGAGAGATCCTGATCTTCAGCGGCCGTTCTTCCGGCATAAGCATCGTAAAAATTTTCAGGCAACGTAATATTCAACTGGTCCGTAGCGCCAAGATCTGCAGTATCAGGCATCCATGTCCGGTGTGTTGCTTTGTGCCCGACTACCAGGCTGAAGGGTTTTGATTTGTCCCGCTGGTCAAGCCAGTCCGTGACTTTGTTGGTTATAATGTTGGTGCAATAGCCTTCCGTCGTTTTCTGACCGCCATCCATTGTCAGAAAATCCGGATTGTAGTACTGGCCTTGTCCGGGGAGTACCTCCCAGTAATCAAATCCCTGAGGGGTTGATTCCAGATGCCACTTTCCAATCCAGGCTGTTTGATAGCCGGCTTGCTGCAAACGTTTCTGATATTGATCCTGGGAACCATCGAATTTCGTAAGATTGTTTATGTGTCCGTTTTTGTGACTGAACTGGCCTGTTACTAACACGGCACGGCTGGGTGCGCAAATGGAGTTTGTGACGAATGCCCTGTTGAACAAAACGCCTTCCTTCGCCAGTTGATCAATATTTGGAGATACACCATACCTGGCGCCATATGCGCCAATAGCTTGCATGGTATGATCGTCGGCGATGACGACGACTATATTGGGTCTTTGCTGGCCAGCGGCATGGAGATTGAATATCAATAAAATCAGCAGCACATTTTTCATTTGACGGACTAGGTTAATTTGAAGTGTTGGTTCTTTGGCGGTCTTTTGGTTTGTATGCGATGCAAATATGACAATAATCATATACGAGGCTGTCCAAGATCATAGCTGATGCTGGATAACAAAGTAACCTTTAAGGTAAATACAAAGAATAACACACCAAAGCCAAATGTATAATGTAGCATTGGGAAGGTATAACTAAATTCAGGAGGATATGAAAAAAAGGGAACCTGTGAGTACCATAATGACCAGGAATGCCTTTACGGTTCAATTGGAGGATTCACTGTTCAAGGTGCGAGAACTTATCCGGAACCATGATATCCGACATGTTCCTGTTGTACAAGGCGAAAAACTTGTTGGGATAATCAGCAGGACGGACTTGAACCGGCTGACCTTTAGTGGTCTTTTTATTGGGCAGGAAGATGCTGATGATGCAGTTTTTGAAATGCTTAGCATCGGGCAGGTAATGTCGCACAAGCCGCGCGTAGTGAAAGCGTCAGACAGCATCCGGCATATCGCCGAAATATTGGCAAAAGAAGAATTCCATGCATTGCCGGTGGTAGATGAGCATGAAGAATCCAAATTGGTTGGGATTGTGACAACCACTGATGTGATTAAATATATGCTGGAGCAATACTAAAGAAATGCATCAGCGCCTGGAGAAATTGCGAATCAATCCATTCTGAATTCGAATTCGTTAACCAGCGAACGGAAGAAAGCCTTTTGAAGCTTGCTGTCTATTTGGGTACGGCATTCTTTTCAACATACTGATCTGTCAGGGAGGTTTCAGGACCGAAATAATGGAAACTCTCAGCCCACTCCAGTCCATACTTTTCTCCGATCAGTCTATCTGAGGGTACGGATCGAAGTCTGTGAGAGTCGATGTCAAGCACGAAATTCTTTATATAATTAATATTGGCGCTAACATCGTCAGGCCCAAGTATGGCAAGTTTTTTTCCTTTTTCGCTAAGCGTTTTTTTGAGCAATGCACCATTATTTCCGCCGGGACCTTGCGTTTTACATACCAGATTGCTCTCTATTTTCTTGTCGATGAAAGGACTAATGTCCACGATCCTGTTAACGAGCTGAGGTCCACGGCTGAAATAGTATCGTTCGGTTACCGCATGGGGTTCAACGACCTCCAGTTGTTCAGGGTAGTCTTCGCTGCCAGCCATCCAGCGAGCCGCCTCAACTGCTTTAGCCGTTACATAATGATCAGGATTTTCTTCATAGTGTCCCCAGGGATCATATGAGATCACCGTATCCACCTTCAGCAGCCTGAATAGAAATATGAGCCTGCCTTTTATTTCCTGAATGTTATACTCATCCATCCGATGGTTCTTGTAACCCAGGTCATACACCTTGTCCAGCCCCAAAACACGGGCCACCGCGTCGTTGTCTTTTTCGTTGTTCAGGATTCGTTCCCCTACGGAATTACCGGTTCCCGCTGCATCGTCGTTGGTAGTTCTGATGAGATATCCGGTGTACCCTTCATGTATAAGTTTGGCCACAGTACCCGATGCGAAAAGCGGGATATCATCGCAGTGCGGCTGTATTACAGCAAGTACCTTGCCCACATGAGGCCTGCCTTTCGCGGGATGCTCGATCACAACCTCGTCCTCAGTATTGTCGGCTTTGAGAATATTGCTACCCTTGTCCTGACGGCTAAAGGATCCATAAATCGCGGGTGTAGCGAAAGCACCTGCTAGCATACTTTTTTCAATAAAATTTCTTCTTTGCATGGCGTGTATGGTTTATGAGTTTCTGGATAAGATCCATTCTAAAATAGGCGAGTTTTGGATCAGATAAAAACCTCCTATGGGTGATAGCATCAATCTGCGTTGCAAAGAGGCTCTAAATCTTGTTCGTTCCGGCAAGCGAATGAATGACTTCTAAAACACGGGAATGATACACCACTCCCCAACGCATCCGAAATTCTTCCTGATCAAAACCTTAAAGTGGTTTTTCTTGTTTAATTGCTGTGAAAACCATGCCTCCAGTATGCTTTGCATGATAGCGCAGCCTCTTGCTGCGATTGCATAATCAAGTTACATTTAGTCAATGATAGTAAGATTTCTTGTTGTACTATTTCTGCTGTCTTTCTCGCTTGAACTAAGTGGGCAAGATAACATTGGGGCTGGCCATGCCATTAGTTTTGATGGCATAGACGATTATATAGACCTTGGCAATATTTATGATGATCTTGAGTTGCCCTTGACTATCTCGGCCTGGATCTTCTTAGACCCCGGGGGGCTGGGGACAATATTTTCAAGCCAGGACAATACACATCTCTATAATGGTTTTCATTTTTTTGTGGTACATACTGCCGTTATAATTGAATACGGCGATGGGATGGGAACTTTTACGCCCGATTTCAGAAGAGGCAAAGCGGGCCCTGTTGATAATATTTTCGGAAAGTGGGTACATCTTACCGCGATCATGCGCGGTGCCACCGACATGGACTTGTTCTTAAACGGCGTGAACATTGGCGGCACGTATATTGGAAATTCACAACTTCCTATGAACTCGGCATTTCCTGAGGACGCTGCAAAGATTGGCTACCGTTCCGGTGTAGGCGTAACGTATCACTTTCAGGGGATCATGGATGAATTGCGAATTTGGAACAGATCCTTATCGGAATCCGAAATTCGGGAACAAATGTGTAAGAAATTGACGGGTAAAGAGCCTGGCCTTATCGGCTATTGGGATTTTGATAACACAGCGGGAAATACATTGATCGATAAGTCGCCTAATCATTTTGATGGCCAGGTGATGGGGAGCCCCAAACGGGTTTTTTCAGGTGCACCGATCGGGGATGAAAGTATTGTGCTGTACACAAACGATTGGCAGGACAAAGAGCTCGTCTGGAAAGATAGCCTGGATTATGTGCGGGTTGGAAATGTAAAGGGTGATCCAAACAGTTTGCATATCTATAAGATCAATTCACTTCCCAGTCAGGGAACGGGCCTGAATTTGTCCACCGTTGCAGCGCCTTATTTTGGTGTTTTTGCGGCCAGCGTTGACGCCAATAGTTCCTTTGATGTTGATTATACTTACAACGATAGCGCTATTTGTAGGTTGTTTACCAGGTCGGATAACACCGTTTCCGCCTGGACGGCTAGCCCTTCAGCATTAGTGGAGGTCGATGAACGGGTAGAATTGATAAAGGAAAAATGGGGATCAGGCTTGCATGTTGATCTTGGACCGGACGAAGAACTTTGCGTCTTTCGTCCGAGGTCTTTGGATCCACTAAGCGACACCACAAATTTTGATTTTTTGTGGCAGGATGGGTCAACACGCTCTAGTTTCCAGGTTACTGGTTTTGGCACCTACTGGTTTACAGCAGATAATGGCTGCACGCAGGCAACGGATACACTGATTATTTCCAATGCGGCAGTTGAAAACCTAATCGTGCCCAATGTCTTTACGCCCAACGGAGATTTGTTAAATCAGTTTTTTGAGATTGATCCCAGGATCCTGGGCAGCAGGCTGATCGTTTACGATCGGTGGGGAAAAGAGGTATATCAATCCCCGAATTATCAGAACGATTGGGATGGGGCAGGGCTAACGGCCGGAGTTTACTTTTACACCGTTAAAGGAGGCGATTGCCCCGAGGAGAGAAAGGGCTCGTTGAGTATCCTGCGGTAACCTGCGGTAAGTCTTTCTATAAAACAATTTTACCAACGATCCTTCGAATCCTGTCGGCGCTGTCAAAGCTGTTGTTCCGCGTCAGGTGTATCGTCAAGGCGAAGAATATCGTTTGGGTCATCGCAGAGTACTGCCCTGTCATGGAGGACACCAATAGGCCCCTTTACCAATTGAGGATTCTGGAACAATACTTCCAGGTAATCATCCTCAGAAAAATCCTTACCAGCGATAAGTCGGTTATAGTCTGGATGACCATTATTGATGAGTGATGAAGGGCCTACGTGCAACAGGTTGAGGATTTCCTTCCAATGAAGAGGCGTAATCGTTTTACGCATCACATCGATTTCGTGTACAACACTGTTTACGGAGTATGCAAGTGCATGAACCTTGCGATCCAGTTCTGCGTCAGGGTTATATATCAGGTACAATTCGCGTGAATTGAAAAATGGAGTCATTGCGAAGCGCTTTGTTTCCAGTATTAAATGTAGGGCATGCGCGACTAAAAAACCATGACGAAAATCACCTGGCGCCCTACCGGGAGTGTAGTGCTGCAAATCCAGGAAGTGGTTTATGGTTTTTTTTTATATAAGCGATCAAGTCGATTCGTCCTGTATCGATTTTCGCAAATGAATGCACCCGAACCCATATCATAAGTTTACGAAAAGAACTTGTTGGTCTTACCGGGGCAAAAAATGCAGTGCAATGGCTTATCCTTCGGAAATGACTTTCTTTTCCATGTAAGCTTGACGCACTACCCTGGCAGTTTTATGGTTGCCGGTATGGCTCCAGCCTGGTGGCATCAAAATGTATAACAGTTTGTTCCTGATACCGGGAGCATTTTTTACATCGTTCCACAAGGAATAGATTTCCCCAAAATAGACATCTAAGAAATTATTGGAATTTATTTCGCGGGTAATTCCATACTCAACTTTCACTTCTTCTTTCTCATTTTGCAGCGTTCCGAAAACACGATCCCAAATATTCAATAGGTTGCAGAAGTTGGTATCCATATACAGTGGATTTCTGGCGTGATGGACCCGGTGGTGCGAAGGCGTGAGAACAATCTTGTTTAAAAACCCCAGCCGCCCGTCTTTCAACAGATTTTCTCCAGCATGGATAAAGGCCCCCCACGTACCATCAATAAACATGATTAAGAATAATAGTGGTGGACTTACGCCCAACATAATGCAAATGGAAGTTCGTATTACATCTGCATAAGGTCCTTCAAGAAAGAAGTGCGCAAAGCTCACGGAAAGGTTCATGCCCTCCGGTGCGTGATGCGTAGAATGCAGGCACCAAAGCAATCTTACTTTGTGCGCCAGGTAATGATATACGAAATGAGCCAATTCCCAGACGATATAGCCATAGATGAGCCAATACCAGGTAAAGCCGGTTTTGAGTATAGCATATTTTTCGAGCAGGCCAATACAATATGCAACCGCGGCAATGGTAATAAACCTGGAGACAAAGCGATTAAAGACGTGGATAAAAAAGATAGTCTTGTAGTCCTTTAATTTAAAATTGTTATAGATGAGTCCTCGGACTATTTCGAGAATTAACAAAAAGGGAATTAATGGTCCGATGACGGAAGTAATGCCTTTATAGGTAAGCAAAGTGGAGTAGTCTCCGGATTTAAATATTTCTATCAAGCCTGAAATACCCAGAAAGCCAAAGAATTCATCGCGTAAAATATTTAAAACATCCATGACAATAATCTAAATTTATGGTTGATTTTGCCTCGGCGCAACCACCCATTCCTGATTCCAGGCTACCCTGAGGCCAAAATTTTCTACATAAACATACAAAGTATAAGTCCCCGGTTCGGTGGGTATAAAAGTAAAATCAGATGTTTCACCAACACCATAAATGGGACTTTCTTTCATCCATTTTTTTTGATTTTCCGGTAAATCCATTCCATCCTTGGCGATGTGCCGGATAGGCACCTTTTTATTATCCTTTTCCAAATAAAGCTCAATTTGGCCTCTGGGCGCAATATTCATAAGCCGCAAACGATGAGTAACACCGACGGTCGTATGCATGGTCGGTTGTTCAGTAGTTCCATTGAGCTCCACATCTTCCAATGATTTAGGCTCTGGCTTTCTAAAGTTGACGATGTAGATGTGGTCTGTTTCAGGTTGATACGGTTCATTTTCTCCAAGCACTATAATCGGCCCGTATAATCCGCTAGTCAATTGATAAACATCATCAAGATGACTGTGGTAAATAAATGATCCTGGACGCATAGCAGATAACTTGTAGGTAAACTTTTCGCCAGGGTATACAGAAGGAGAATATTTGCCGTCCGACGAACTCCATTCCGGGACGCCATCAGACCAGCTATCTATTTCCAGTCCATGCCAATGAACGCTGGTAGGAAAAGACAAGCGATTTTCAAGCGTGATGTACGTCGTCTGATATTGCCTTAGGAGTAATAAAGGCCCGGGGCTATTGAGGAAGTTTAGCGTTGAGTCGAAAGTAGGTGAAAATGAAAAGCCATTATTTGCCTTCGGTGTGGAATCAAACTGATGTGCATACATAGTCAATTCTTTCGGTTCGCCTTTAGAAACCAAATCTGTTTCTCCGTCTAGAATATTTATCCCTATAACGAGACCGGCCATATGTTCATTCGCGCCTTCTACATCAACTGCATCTGAACCCGGGAGTCTGATTTCGGGGTTGACGTGACCCGACAGGTGACAATGAAATAACCATCGCCCAGGTCGCATGGCGACCCATTCCATCAGCATTGTATTTCGTCCCAGCATCGTTTCAGTGACCACCTTCCTTTTGTTTTCAGGACTATAGATTTCATCTTTCAATTCGTTGCCCAGGGAAAGAACATCATAGTAAAAACCGTGCAAATGCATTGGGTGACCGCGTTGTGATGCATTGATAACTCTCCAGCGCACAGTTTCTCCAACGGCAAACTGAAGGGCTTCGGTGTAGGGCCATGATTTCCCGTTAATAGTCAGGAACTCCAACCACTTCGTAGGAGGAAAAGTCTCGTCGATAGGCGTGCTGAAGATATTCATGACCAGAATTCTATCAGGGGGAGAGCCTTTCGGTGGGTCTATAATGAAGGCTCCCGCCAGTTGTTCCTCTTCAGCAATATCAAATGAAATTCCCTTGCCCAAAACCACTGAATAAAGATACGTCCCCTGCTCACCGGCTTTGAAGCTTATTGTCTTTGACTTTCCTGGAAGAATGAATAGACTGTCCCGTTCATTGGCAGGTCGTTCCTGAAAACCAAATAAGGTTATTGTAGAGTCCGGGAGGGAATTATATATTGTGGCATTGATCAATGTTCCTTCCGGTACCCTGATGAGCGGCGCGGGAATGGTAGGTGATTCTCCTTTTTCTGCTATTGCGGCAACTCTTAGCCCGGGTCGATTTCTTGTTTCCGGATGAAAATCTCCCCACACAACTTCCAGTGCTACGTGTAATTGTCCATCTTCCAATTTTCCAGCAGGCTTCCGGTTGTCATTGGGTTGTATCTTGGGGAAACCAGTTGCATCTGCAGGGTCAATTAATCTTGGGTGGAGCGATTCTGTAAATATGCGCTGAATGGGCAACGCTGCTGGCTTGGTTCCGTCAAAACGTGGCCCGCATAAAGTAATGTTCGCCTCGGCCAAAAGTAAATCGGTATTCCTATCCTTAGCCGGAGTTCTGCAATTGGAAAATACAAAACACAAAAGCCACGTGGCTATTAGAAAAGGAAGATTGAGTTTCACCAGCGATAGATTTAGTGCGGTAAAATAGTTCCAATAATTGTTTAATGCTAGCATCAATATCAAAAGAGTATGATGGCGCGACTATTAATTGTTTGCCTATTGATGTATCTTAACGCTGGTGAAGGGATCAATGCAAATTTTTTAATACAACGAATTGGCATAGGTGTAGCGCGTTTAATTTGGATATGATGCAAGTGGAAAATTATTGAACATGAGAATAGTATTTTTTTTAGGCTTCTTTATTCTGTCGTTTTCCTGGTGCCATTCTGTTGCTCAGCTTTCCGTCGCCTATGACAAAAGCAAAGAGCCCCTTGTCTTTGCGGCCAACAAATTTCAAGCCTTATTGTCAGCAAAAGATCAAAAAGTCACGTGTGGTCCCATCAGTGAAATCTCCACAACAACGGATATCGGCGTTGTTATTAAGGGCAAGGTCCCGAAATTATTGGCTGCTCAGGTCAACCAGAAAGACTTTGATCTTATTCAGCAAGAAGGGTATGCCTATCGTACAATCAATAATGGTAAGAGTCTCCTGATCCTGTCGGTCGATGAAATTGGCGGAATGTATGGGCTTCTTGAATTGGCTGAAGGCGTGCAGGTAACAGGATCTTATCAAAAGCCGCGCGATAAAGTAGTTAACCCTTCGCTGTCTTACCGAATACTAAAATTCAATTTGCCATGGTCTCCGTATCGGGAAAGTCCTGCTACGGCCGTGCATATGCAGGTGTGCCGTGACCTTAATTTTTGGGAACGTTTCCTTGATATGATGGTGGAGAATCGATTCAACGTACTTTCACTCTGGAACAATCATCCTTTTCCATTTATGATCAAGGCAGTCAACTTTCAGGAGGCAACGCCCTTCAATGATGTGGAAATGGCAGAATGGAAAGAATTCTGGAAAGCATTATTCAGCATGGCAAAGCAACGTGGAATTCAAACCTTCATCGTGAACTGGAATATTGTTGTATCACCGGAGTTTGCCAGGGCGTATGGCGCGCAAGAGTACAACGATCTTTCCGAACAGGTGAAGCGGTATACGCGTGAGTCGGTTACGCAGGTTATAAATGAATACGAAGATCTGACGGGCATAGGTGTAACCCTGGCGGATTGGATGGGAACCTTTGATGAAAAGATGACGCCGACACAACGGGAGGAATGGATTGAGGAAACATTTGTTGCGGGAATGAAGGCTGCTAATCGTCCCGTTAAATTTATTCATCGCTCTGTACTGGCGGGTGATCCGATGGCGATGCGACGTGTAATTGACAATGCAAAGCTGCCCGAAGAGGCTCTGGTGGAAATCAAGTTTAATTGGTCACACGGTCATTCTACACCGACACTTGCCATTACCCATGATTATCATTCCGGCAAATTAGACGATAGATTCTGGACGCCGCTGCCAACGAATTACAAAATACAATGGATGATTCGCAATGAAGACTTCTTCATCCTCCGTTGGGGTCAACCCGATTTTATACGCAAGCACATTGAAGTCAATAAGAAGGATTATGTGAATGGATATTTTATCGGATCAGAAGGATTCATCCCGGCATTGGACTATTCGCATAAACCCCTGGCTGTAAAAACCTGGCAATACGGTTTTGAAAAGCAATGGTTGTTCTACAAAGTCTGGGGTCGATTGCTGTATCAGCAGGATGCGCCTGATCAACTTTTTTCTTCAGCATTCGATGTCCGTTATGGCAAAGGCGTAGGCGTACCTTTGTTGCAAGCCTATAAATTAGCCAGCAACATGCCCCTGCGCCTGGCTTCTTTCCATCGCTCAACATGGGATTATACTCTATATGCTGAGGGTTTCATAGAAGCAGAACCGTCTTCTCCCAAGGGCACTTTTGACCGGTCGTCCCCATTCATTTCCATTGACGAGTTTATCGATCATGAAACGCTTGATCCGGCGATACTTTCGATTCCTGCGTATGTCCATGCCGTGCTGAACAATGAAAAGATTCAAACTGATGTAATCACGCCGTTAGCGCTTGCAGATTCTTCAGCACGTGACAGCAGGAGGGCACTGGCAATCGTTGCTTCACTGCGTACACAGCATACTGCTTTTTCCGGCGCCCTGATTTCTGAGCTCGACGATGTCGCAACCTGGAGCTATTTGGGTTTATACTTTGCTGATAAGATCCGGGCTGGCGTGGCACTGGAAAATTATCGCATCACGGGCAATGCAGCCAAAAAGGAAGAATCACTACAATTCATAAATGCGTGCTTAACGCATTGGGACCAGGTTATCGAATACACAAAGGATAGGTACCTGCCAACACCACATGTGAGTACAGAGCATTATGGCGAAGAATATAAAACGTTCTCCTGGGAGTCACTCCGCCCCCAGGTGGTTCGCGATATTGAGATTGTGAAAGAATCGTCGACGAAGCCATAGTGGTGAAAATTGCTTTCATGTTATCGAGAAAAACTATTCAGGGAATTGTCAAAAAAAAAATACTATTGGGTATGAATAAAGTTGTCTTCTCTATCATTTCCGTAATGCTTATTGGGGCTTGCTCGCGCGATGAAGAAAAATTTGCTTCAGCCGGAAAGATCGCCGTGCATTGGGAACTCCTGACGAATTTCACAGATGAGACTGGGGTATTCGAAGCAAAGTTTGAATTGACAAACAATGGCAACTTTGCATTGACTCCCGATAACTGGGCCCTTTTTTTTAATATGGCACCGCGCCAAATACTGGAAAATAAAATACCACAACCTGCGGCGCTCGAACACATCAATGGTGACTGGTATAAATTGGTGCCCAATGCAAATTTTAGCCTGGAGCCCGGTAAATCCATAGCGATTAGTTATCGTGGAGTTGAAGCTGTAATCAAGGAAACAGATCGACCCCTTGGCCTATACCTGGTTTTCTACGATGAGGGGAAAGCAGAGGAGAATATTGTTGAGGTAACAAACTATACGTGGGCGCCATTTACAAGGCCGGAGCAAATTAACAGAAGTGCTGCGGATGAAGAACCCATCCCCACGGCTGCGTGGACCTATGCGCATAATCTTGCAATGCGCGAGCTTCCTGATTCGCAACTAAACCGTATTATTCCGTCTCCTGTGAAAATGAAAATAACTCCCGGCATGCTGGAAATTTCCAATCAACTCGAGATATATTACCAAGATGACCTGGAGAATGAAGCAAGGTATCTGGCCACAAGTCTAAAAGAACTGACAGGTACAGCATTCAACGTGGTAACAGCAGCCCCTAAGCGAAAATCAATAACACTTAAGCTGGGGAACATCAATGTTGGGGGCACTTCAAAGGAAGCGTATTCGCTAAGTATCACCGATCAGGGAATAGTAATTTCGGGCAGTGATCCTGCTGGCGTTTTTTATGGCGTGCAAAGTCTTCGTTCCTTAATACCCATAGAAGTATACACAAAACACAAGGCTTCTTTTACATTGCCCTTCGTTTCTGTTGATGACGCACCACGCTTTTCATTCAGGGGACTGCATCTTGATGTAAGTCGCAATTTCCAATCGAAAGAAACGATACTCCGCGTGCTCGACTTACTTTCATTTTATAAGATAAACCGTTTTTTACTATACACTACAGAAGATGAAGGCTGGCGATTAGAAATAAAAGATTTGCCGGAACTAACGGAAGTTGGTGCGCAACGAATGCATACCTACGGGAAAGAAGCCCCTGTGCTTCACCCGGCATATGGCTCTGGTCCGTTTGCCAAAGCGGAGGGTAAATACGGTCATGGGTACTATTCACGCGAAGACTTTATCGAAATTTTGAAATATGCACAGGCACGCCATATTAAGGTTATTCCAGAATTGAATTTTCCGGCGCATGCCCGTGCGGCAATTAAGGCTATGGAATCGAGATATGAACGGCTGATGCGCGAAGGTAAAGAAACGGAGGCCAATGAATATCGCCTCATCGACCCTGATGACAAGTCAGAATACCTTTCTGCGCAGGGTTATAAAGACAATGTAGTATGTGTCGTCCGTGAATCTGCCTTTCACTTTTATGAAAAAGTAGTGGATGAAATTAACGCAATGTACAATGAGGCGGGCCTGGTACTTGACGAATTTCATACCGGCGGCGATGAAGTACCAGAAGGTGCATGGACTAAATCTCCATTGGCAGCGGCATTGATGAAGGACCATCCTGAAATCGGAGATCCCCAAAATCTGCAAACGTATTTTTTCCGCGAGTTGCTTAAGCGTTTAAAATCCAGGAATTTTCAAATCGACGGGTGGGAAGAGGTAGTGCAGGTGAAAATGACGGATGGTAAGCGTACGCCAAATGCAGAGTTTGCTACACAGAAAGTGGTACCCTTCATTTGGAATAACTTGGCTGATCATCCTGATCTTGGTTATCGGCTGGCTAATGCCGGTTACACTGTTGTGCTGTGCAATGTTTCTAATTTCTATTTTGATTTGGCCTATAATAAAGATCCCTTGGAACCCGGATTGTATTGGGCGGGGTTTGTTGATGAACGAAATGCCTGGACGTTTGCGCCCTATGACATGTTCAAAACCACTAACAAAAATGCCATGGGTCAAAAACTGGATCTTGAATCTGGGGGAGCGGATGAAGGTGCAGCGATGATTGTTGAACACCTGAAACCTGAAGCCCGCGGAAATATTTTAGGCGTCGAAGCACAGGTATGGAGTGAGACCATCAAAGGCAGAGAAATGCTGGAGTACTATATGTTGCCGAAACTGATTGGCTTCGCTGAAAGCGCATGGGCAGCGCCACGTGTGTGGGAAACGGTTGAAGACAGGTCACTTCGGGAACAAGAAATGCAGCAGCAATGGAACATTTACGCCAATGCGTTGGCCAAGAAGGAATTGCCCAGGTTAAGTTATCTTAACAAGGGATATAATTATCGGGTTCCTACACCAGGGGTATTGGTAGTGGATGGGATATTAAGTGCAAATGTGGGATACCCGGGGTTAATGATACGTTACACTACGGATGGTTCAGAACCTACGCTGAATTCGCCACTTTATGAAAGGCCGGCAAAGGTATCAGGCACCGTGCGCCTGAGAAGTTTTGATCTGGCTGGAAAATCCAGTCGCACGATAGAAGCTGGAGCGGACCAACGATATTAACTTCACAATCGCAGCAGTTGGCCAGGCCAATAAAAGATTGGAGTTCATGCATGTAAATTTTTGAACCATTAAGAATAAGACTGATGATAATAGGAGTTGATCTGGGAGGTACGAATATCCGGGCAGGTATTGAAAGCGGTGGAAACCTTTTCAGTCCCAGGAGAGATCCATTCAACACGAAACAATCCAAGCCGGAGACGCTGAATGCGTTAAAAGAATTTATCCGGCCGCTTATTAAGCCTGAAGTCAAAGGCATCGGCATTGGCGTACCCTCGGTAGTGGACGTGGGAAAGGGAATTGTTTTCAATGCAACCAATATCCCTTCCTGGGACCGGGTACCGTTGAAAGATATTTTGGAAGATGAGTTTCGGATGCCGGTCGTGGTAAACAATGATGTTAACTGTTTTATTCTGGGTGAACACCAATTCGGATTGGTGAAAGGGTTAAAGAACGTTGTGGGTATTTCCTCAGGAACGGGGTTAGGGGCGGGGATTGTTATCAACAATCAACTCTACAATGGAAGCAATTGTGGCGCCGGAGAAATTGGATTGTTGCACTACCTGGATCATAATATTGAATACTATGCCAGCGGAAACTTATTTCAGGTTCGTCATAATACCACGGCGGCGGCAGCGCATAAACTTGCGCTGGAAGGAGATACGGCTGCGCTTGGCTACTGGGATGAATTTGGCGTACACATGGCGCAGGCGGTGAAGAGTGCCGTTTTGGCTTATGATCCGGAAGCTATTGTTCTAGGGGGATCGCTTTCAAAAGCATTTAATCTTTTTAGCAGATCAATGCACGATTCGTTGCAGGATTTTCCCTTTCCGGAGTCCATTAAAAGGCTTAAGATTTGCCAATCGCAAAATCCTGACATTACACTTTTGGGGGCGGCGGCATTGGTTAAAATTTGAATTTCCTTCGCGCATGTCAAAGTCGGCTGCGCAAGGCAAGCACTTTGGTCGCGTACCGGTTTTTGTGATTGTCGTGTATTTTATATAGATTTCTCCTTGCTTGAACGAAACTACGGTGCTGATGCGTCACGCTATCAGTTTTTTAAGTTGCATCTGTGAATGATGTGATGAATCAAGTTATAGCCTGGATAGATTATCCTACAGCAAAGGCAAGGCCTTTGAAGTTGCCGATAGAGTCGCTTAGCGGTTGCTTCCCAGGCCTAATGGTGGTGAACCATGTGCCCAAGAAGAGGGTAAATTGATTGGTGTGAATGATTGGCGAGACTGGGAACACCATTACCCTTTTGAATTTGATTTGATCGGACACTATGAAGCGCAAATACTTCATTTTTTCAGCTTTCGTTATCCTATCTGTTCTTTTCATTTTTTACCTCCTTATGACCAGAGAAGGGGGAAGTGTTTGGAGCGACGATGACGATGACGATGATTACAGCGATCTGTATCACAATCATACACTCAGGGAAAAGATGCTTTTGGCTGAAAAAATAGTATTCCCTTCCAGGGACCCCGATCGCGTCATCCTGAATCTTACAGAAAATCCAGAAACTTCCATTGCCATGAATTGGCGAACAGACACCACAGTTAGCTCGGGCACTGTTCAATGGGCTGTGTCGACGGCTGGACCGGAATTCTTAGACAATGTTTCCAGTGTATTGGCAAACCGTGAAGTACTGAAAGTTAATCAGGAAGGTGAGCCAGCAATTATAGCAAACTATTTTTCCGCTCGCGTTGAAAACCTGACGCCCGGACAAAAATATGTCTACCGGGTGGGAAGCACCGGGTCATGGACAGCATGGTATCAGTTTCAAATGCCTGATCCAAAGCGGAAATTGTCTTTTGTTTATTTCGGAGATGCGCAAAACGATATAAAATCTTTGTGGTCCCGGGTGATCCGACAGGCTTACATGCTGGTACCCGACGCAGATTTTATGTTGTATGCGGGTGACCTCGTTAATCGTTTTAACTCTAATGTAGAATGGGGTGAATGGTTTTATGCCGGAGATTTTATTCATGCTACCATACCCAGTGTAATGACACCCGGAAATCACGAGTATGGTGAAGGGGTAGTACTTTCTTCATTCTGGAGAAATCAGTTTAACTTACCTACAAATGGTCCGAGGGGTTTGGAAGAAACATGTTATGCAGTGAACTATTCCAACCTGAAAGTTATTTCGCTGGATTCGCAACAAATCGATGAGTCGGCAATGTATTTGGAGGAGCAGGAAAAATGGTTAGATTCAATCCTTACATACGATCCGCGTAAGTGGACGGCCATTACCTTTCATTTTCAGATGTTCTCTGCAAAAGCAAAAAACCGTGATCATGAAAATTTAACGAAATATTTCAAGCCTCTGTTCGATAAACACAAGGTAGACATCATTATGCAAGGACACGATCATGCCTACGGAAGAGGAATGGTCAGTGGTAGTCCCACGGGAAAGCATAAGGAATCCGAATCAGGAACAGTATATGTTGTTTCCGTTAGTGGTCCGAAAATGTATGATATAACTGATAAGCCGTGGTTGCAACGAAAAGCAAGGAACACGCAATTGTTTCAGGTAATCAGCATTCGGGAAAACACATTGGAATATAAAGCTTACACTGCGAATGGTGATGTTTATGATGCTTTCGATCTGATCAAATCGGATGATAAACCAAACAGGCTGGTGGAGCGGACACCCGGTATTCCGGAGCGGTTTTGAGTTACGCCAAGCATAATAAGATCCAGGTTATCGTTGCTCCTTCTGTAGTTTGGGGTTGCGTAAGTTTCATGTCGCTGCTGTGTCCTGTTTTTGAATTTTTTCCGGATCACTTCCCGATTCCTGAAACCAACAGCTGCATCTTTGTCATTAGTCGTTGATCCAATGCCGTTCATAATTCCGGATCGGGGGTTGTATTGGGGGTTGTCGAACAACGAAAAATATCAATTGCATATTTTGTTAAACGAATTGTGCTAAGGGTCATCCACAAGACAAGCAAAAGTTATAATTTTAATAGTGGGACGATGCATGCATTCTTTTAAGACTGTTTTGATATCCTGCTTTAAAATGATGAGAAACTTATTCGCGTTATTGTTCATCACAATCCTCAGCTTCAGCTGCACAAGGCAGGATATGGACGATGAGATTGCCTATCGTGAAGCACTTATTTTCCCATATCAGGAGGAACATGTACATGGATCGACCGTTGTGGAACTACCCAACGGTGATTTACTTTCAGCCTGGTTTCAAGGGTCCGGGGAGCGCTGGGCAGACGATGTCCGGATTATGGGTTCGCGGCTGGTGAAGGGAGATACGGCCTGGTCTGAAGTTTTCCTGATGGCAGATGTTCCCGGATTTCCGGATATTAATCCTATACTGTTCATGGATCAGCAACAGCGGTTGTGGTTGATGTGGTATCCGGTATTGGCGAATCAATGGGAGACTTCTATTCCTATGTATAAAATCAGTACGAATTATGAATCGCCCGGAGCGCCGGTATGGTCCTGGCAGGACGTTCTCTTTGTCAAAGTCGGCGACAATACGGAGCGCGGGATTCAACCTAATGATCGATTTGTAAAACAAGTGAAGGATCAACTCTCGGCGTATGAGGCTTACCTGAAGGCAGAGCTGTTGCCGTCAATGTCAGATAGTATTGGTGAAGCCCTGCTTAACCAATGGGAAAAATACAACGTTAAAATGGACAGCCTGTCGAAAGGGGAGAATATGATCCGAGCGGGTCGTATAAAAGGAGGTGAAGAAGAAATACCAGCGCAATTAGGGTACCCACTAACCCGGCGCATAGGTTGGCAAACGAAAAACAAAGCTGTTTTCCTGGGTAAACGTATGGTTGTTCCGTTGTACTCTGATGGTTTTGATTGTTCGCTCTTCGCCATTTCGGATGATGGGGGTCAG
>JAOUDZ010000219.1 GCA_029858965.1 Cyclobacteriaceae bacterium | reverse complement strand
CATTTAGGCATACTTCCGGCTGGTGGAACAGTTTAACGGCAGGGGATTTCGATCATGATGGGGACATAGACTACATCGCAGGGAACCTGGGGTTGAACTCCCGCTACAAAGGGAATGAACAGGAACCCCTCTGTATTTATGCCAGCGACTACGATAAATCAGGAAGTGTTGATCCGGTGATAACGATGTACATAGAAGGAGAGAAGCAGGTGGCGCATTCCTGGGATGATATGGTGAAGCAAATGACCCCCATTCGCTTGCGATTCAGAACGTACCTCCCGTATGCTCAGGCTACCTTTGAAAAATCATTTTCACGCTCAGAATTGGAATCTGCATATGTGGTATGCAGCGATCTGTTTGAAACCAGCTACATCGAAAATCTGGGTGAAGGAAAATTTTCTATACGGGCGCTACCCATTCGTACACAGTTCGCACCCGTATTCGGCATGGTAGCAGGTGATTACAATGGTGATGGTAATTTAGATGTCTTGATGGTAGGTAATTCCTATGCAACTGAGGTATCAACAGGTAGGTACGATGCTGCTGTGGGTGTGTATTTGCAGGGTGATGGGAAAGGCAACTTCAGTTCAGTAGGCATTCAGAAAAGCGGGTTCGTCGTGGATAAAGATGCGAAAGGGCTCTCGCGATTGATTTTGGGAGACAGCCGTGAACTAATTTTGGCCGCAGTGAATAATGGTAGCCTAAGTGCAATAATGTCGCATGGCGACAACAATTATTTCCATGCCGCGCAGGATGACGCATATGCACTGGTGAAATTGAAGAACGGAAAAACGTTTAAGCACGAGTTCTATTTTGGTTCGACCTATCTGTCTCAGTCGAGCCGGTCATTGAAATTGACAAATGACATAGTGTCCTTACAGGTTTATAATTCTTCAGGGAAGCAGAAAGTGCAAAAAATAACGGGAATTCAGTAATGAAGCGCGGTCACTTCATGGGAATCTATTTTATTTTTTTGGGGTTGGCAATCCTTTCCTGCCGGCAAGAACACCCGCCTGTGTTTGAATTACACCCTGCCGATCAAACAGGGATTCATTTCAATAACCTTATCGATGAGGACGAACAAAACAACGTGAACACGTATATGAATATTTATACGGGAGGGGGGGTAGCTGCGGGAGATATTAACAATGACGGGCTTTCTGATTTATTTTTTAGTGGCAATATGGTAAGCAGCCGCCTTTATTTGAACAAAGGAAACCTGAATTTTGAAGACATTACCGAATCATCCGGTATTATGAATACGCGTTGGAGTACGGGCGCAGTGATGGCGGACGTGAACCAGGATGGCTGGACGGATATTTATAGCTGTGTTTCCGGAAGCGGGGTGGATAGAGCAAACATGTTGTTCATCAACAACCATGATAATACGTTTACCGAATCTGCTGCACAATATGGTATTGCCGATGCGCATCAGGCAATGCATGCTTCTTTTTTTGACTATGACCGTGATGGTGACCTTGACCTGTTCATCATTTCAAATCCAGCATCCTTTGAAAATAGTGTAAATAATATTCAACCCCGTAAACTGAATGGTGAAGGTGTCAGCACTGATATTCTTTATCGGAATAATGGAAATGGTACTTTCACAGATGTATCGAAAGAAGCAGGAGTATTGGCAGAAGGCTACAGCCTTGGACTCGCCATAAGCGATGTCAATAACGACCAATGGCCCGATATTTATATCTCCAATGACTTTATAGGGAATGATATCTTATACATAAACAATCAGGATGGCACCTTCACGAACCGCATAACTGATTATTTCAAGCATACCAGTTTTGCCGGCATGGGGAATGACATTGCCGATATCAATAATGATGGCTTGGTTGATGTGGTGGAACTTGATATGCGACCGGAGGACAACCTGCGACAGAAATTAATTATTCCGCCAACAGGTTATGACAAATTTCAGTTGTCCCTTCGCATGGGTTACGAGCCGCAATTTACGCGGAATACGCTGCAGTTAAATCAGGGTGGTGGTAAGTTTAGTGAGATTTCATTTCTCTCGGGTATTAGCAGTACGGATTGGAGTTGGAGCGCGCTGCTGGGGGACTACGACAATGATGGTGACAAAGACCTGTATGTAACAAATGGATTCTTGCGCGATCTCGGAAATATGGATTATATCACCTATCAGAATATTTACAATACGCCGCTGGGTACGGTTCAGGCGAAAACAGATAAAAAACTAAACGCCATTAAGTCACTGGAAGGTGCAGTGCTCAAAAACTATATTTTTGAAAATCAGGGTGACCTGTTATTCTCAAATCAGACAGCGGCATGGGGGATGGGTGCAAAGGGAATTTCGCATGGAGCGGCTTATGTTGATTTAGACAACGACGGTGACCTTGATCTTGTTGCCAATAATATGAATGCAGAAGCATACGTCTATGAGAACAAAAGCAACGAAATTTTTAACCGGACCTACCTGCGCATCAGTTTTACGGGCAGCAATCAAAATCGGGATGGTATTGGCGCGAAAGTGACATTGTATACCGGTCAGCAAGTTCAATTTGCAGAACACTTCCTCAATCGGGGTTTTGAATCAACGGTCGATCGGGTTATGCATTTTGGCCTGGACTCAGTTCAGGTGATAGACTCACTGGAGGTGATCTGGCCTGATGGCAAGTGGGAGCTGATAAAGAACGTGAAGGCCAACCAGTTGATTACCCTAAAGTACGCCGCCGCAGGAG
>JAOUDZ010000137.1 GCA_029858965.1 Cyclobacteriaceae bacterium | reverse complement strand
CCAAAGCGAGGAATTGCTCAATGTTATTACTGTGGTATCGGAACAATTGTCAATACTGGGGCTAAAATTCAACACAGTAAGCTTTGCGGTTAATAGCCAGGAGCACGACTATTCCTTCTGGTTTGCTGCCATGGGGGATCCCGAGCCTGCATTTGTCCAGGTTCCTTACCTGAGCAATCCCATGTATGACAGGATGAAGAGTGTTCTGTCCAGCGGGGTTGACTTTTATGCAGACACGCTGACCCCGGAGGAAAGTCGGCAATGGCATGAACACCTTTTTGCGCATGCTGACCTTCCTAACCTTTCGGCTGGGACGCGGGAATACATCCTGCGCAGTGGATACGCGCGTTCAATAGCCATCATGCCTGCCATTATGCTGATCGTCAGCAATTATGCCGCACACCCTTATGCGGATGCCGAAAACGACATTATCAAACGATTTGCGGCTGTTTTTCAACAATCTTATACGCGATTCCTTGATCTGCAGCGGGCTGAAGCGCAAGCCCGGGAAGCACGAATCGAAGCCGCCCTGGAAAGGGTTCGCGCCCGATCCATGGCCATGCAAAAATCCGGAGAGCTGAAAGAAGTCGTTAGCACCCTGTCTGAGGAAATAGGAAAACTCGATCTCATCTTCAATCGAACGTTCATTTGCATATTTGACACGACGACGATGGGGGCAACCTGGTGGATGTCAAATCCCGAATCCGGGGAATCGTTTGGCTTGTTCATCAAGTACCATGGCCTTCACCCGTACCAGGAACACATCACAGCCTGGCGCGACCGGAAACCGACATGGGAGTATGTATTGGCGGGACAAGACAAGAAAGAATGGGATGCGTTCTTGTTTACTGAAACTGATCTTTCAACGCTTCCGGCTCCAATTAAAGACAGCATGCGAGAAAAGGCGCAAGTGCACCTCTCATGTTCATTTGGCAACTTCGGCTACCTGGCCCTGGAGTCTTCCGCATCCATTTCAGAGGCACAGTTTGATATCCTGTTCCGTTTTTCGAAAACGTTCGATCAGTCCTATACCCGTTTTCTCGACATCCAGAAAGCGGAAGCGCAAGCAAGAGAGGCACAAATTGAAACTTCCCTGGAGCGCATTCGGGCGCGGGCACTGGCCATGCAAACATCGGATGAGATTACCGATGTCGTTCTGGTTCTCAAAGAACAAATGGAGCAACTCGACCAACCTGAATTGGCGGGATGCGTGATCCATATCTACCCCGAAGACTCCGACACGTTCGATTCGTGGTTTGCCTTTCGACCACCCAATCAAAATGAGCTGGTTGCAGGAACGGTGAAATTTGCGAAGTCCGGAACATCCATAACCCGGCAATGGCTCGACCTTTATCACGGCGACAAACCGGAGTACGACATCAAACTATCAGGAGAAGATTATAAAGAGTGGGTGGTCCTCAGAAATAAAACTATTGGTGATCAGTTCTTCATGGGCACGGGTGACCTGTCCACCAACTATTACCACATGTGCGATTTCTCAGGGGGTACACTCATTACAGCGGCTGGCGCTGAGTCCACGGAGGAAGTAAAGGATTTGCAGCGACGTGCTGCAGCCGTTTTTGACCTTGCGTATAAACGATACGTGGACCTTCAAAAGGCAGAAGCCCGCGAAAAGGAGGCCGTCGAACAATCATCCCTGGACCGCGTTCGCGCGGAAATAGCTTCCATGCGAACGGCAGGTGACTTAGAGCGCATCACACCTCTGATATGGAAAGAACTGACCACGCTCAACGTTCCCTTTATACGTTGCGGTGTCTTTATAATGGATGATTCGTTAAGCATCATCCATAATTATTTGTCAACGCCGGACGGAAAAGCGATAGCCGCCTTTCAATTGTCCTATGATACTCCCGGCTTTATCGAAGGCCTTATTGAAAACTGGCGAAACAAGAAAATGTTCCTTGACCATTGGGATGAGGTAGCGATGGAAAACTTCGCCAATATATTGGTTGAGCGCGGCATTTTTAGATCCGCCGGACAATACCTTCAGACCCTGCCCAGGGAAGGATTCCATCTTCACTTCCTGCCCTTCCTACAGGGCATGCTGTACGTCGGAAGCCTTGCGCAACTGAGCGACGACAACCTCGACTTGTTGCAGGCGTTGGCCAATGCGTTCTCCACCGCCTATGCCCGCTACGACGATTTCAACAAACTGGAGTCCGCCAAACAACAAATCGAAAAAACACTGACTGAGCTGCGCCTGACGCAACAGCAACTGGTGCAGTCAGAGAAGATGGCCTCCCTGGGAGAACTCACGGCCGGCATTGCCCATGAAATTCAAAACCCGCTGAACTTCGTCAACAATTTCTCCGAGGTGAGCAATGAGTTGATCGAAGAATTGAATGAAGCGATGCGCTCGGGAAATAATGATGAAGTGAAGTCGATCACGGACGATGTAAAAAAGAACCTGGAAAAGATCCTTCACCACGGAAAACGAGCCGATGCCATCGTGAAAGGAATGCTCCAGCACAGCCGCAGCAGCAGCGGCGTGAAGGAGCCTACAGACATCAACGTATTGGCCGATGAGTATTTGCGGCTTGCCTATCATGGCTTACGCGCAAAGGATAAGTCGTTTAATGCCACGATGAAAACGGAATATGACGAAACACTGGAAAAAGTAAATGTTATTCCGCAGGATATCGGGAGGGTTATTCTAAATTTAATTACCAATGCTTTTTATGCTGTGACCGACAAAGCCTTGGCGAAGGGACAAAGTGATTACCAGCCCACCGTTACGGTTACCACAAAAAAGGCTGGTAATCAGGTAACGGTAAGTGTGCGTGACAACGGTAACGGTATCCCCGGGAACGTTGTGGATAAAATCTTTCAGCCTTTTTTTACGACAAAGCCCGCCGGGCAAGGAACGGGGCTGGGTTTGAGTTTGAGTTATGATATCGTGAAGGCGCATGGCGGCGAGTTGAACGTGGAGACAAAAGCGGGTGAGGGAAGTCAATTCATAATATTATTACCCACCGATCAATAACGCAAGTATGAGATACCTGTCCCTGCTTTTCATAATAGCCTTGCCCTTAATAGCAAGGTCACAAACTACCAAGGTGGATAGTCTGAAACAAGCCTTGGCCAATACCCAAACAGATTCAGCAGTCTATATGGCAAGTATGGAACTTACCAATTTCTATGAAGAGCTGAATGCTGACTCGGCTCTTCACTATGCTGGAAAGGCTTTGTTGATTGCGCAAAAAGATAGTCGGAAACTCGATGAAGCCAGCGTCTTGAATTCGCTGGGATATAGTTTGCTCATAAAGGGCAGATACCGGGAATCCCTGAAATGTCTGCAGCAGGCATACGCTATAGTTGAAAGGCCATTAACCGAAACTGCCAGCTGGGGCAAATATGACAGACTGCTGCTGCTTTCCACCAATCATCATATGTTTGGATTATTGATGGGGGGCACAGGAAATACTGCGCAGGAAATATTTCACTATAAAGAGGGATTGAGATCCGGGCTGGAAACTGGTTCTCAATTTCGGATACACTTTGCTTATAATAACCTTGGGAATGCATATCGTTCTCGTGGTGTGTTGGACTCGGCCTACTTTTTCTATCAAAAGGCTGAGGCAACAGGACTGCCTCCCACGGAAACTAAATATGCCGGATGGAATTTGTATAACCTCGGGAGAATAAATTTTGCAATGGGTAATGAGGAGGTGGCAAAACAGTATTATTACCGGGCAATTTCAGTTTCTAAAAAATACGAGAACCAATACATTTTAGCATACATTAATAATGACCTCGCAGAATTATACCTTGCCAAAAACGATCGGGACTCCAGTCTGTATTATGCGCTTCAGACCGTCCAACATGGAGATGCCCTGGGCTATGGTGGAGATGTAACAAACAATATCGGAACGGCGTACGAAAACCTCTATCTCAGTTACAAATTAAACAACCTATTGGATAGTGCCTTCAAATACCAGAGCCTGGCACTTTTATCCAAAGACAGTTTATACACACGCCGCATCAAAAGCCTGGCAGATTTTCAAAATCTAACTTTCAGCGAACAGCTACGGTTGCAAAAGAGTGATCAGGAAAAGGCCGAGTACCAAAATCGAGTCAAAGTTTACGCTTCTTTGACTGGCCTTGTCGCTATTTTGGTCGTCGCGTTGATGCTTTACCGCAATAACAGGCAAAAACAGAAGTCCAATATCGTTTTGGAAAAGACGCTCAGCGATCTTAAATCCACGCAATCTCTACTCATCCAATCTGAAAAAATGGCGAGTCTTGGCGAACTGACCGCAGGCATTGCGCATGAGATTCAAAACCCGTTGAACTTCGTGAACAACTTCTCCGAACTTAATGCAGAATTAATTGATGAGCTTGAACAGGAAGCTAAGCGAGGTAATTTTGAAGAAGTGCAAGCAATCGCCAAAAGCATTAGAGAGAACGAACAAAAAGTCACACATCACGGTAAGCGTGCTGATGCGATCGTTAAGGGTATGCTGCAACACAGCCGAAATAGTAGCGGCACCAAAGAACTGACCGACATCAATGCATTGGTTGCCGAATACTTACGACTGGCCTATCACGGATTACGTGCAAAGGATAATACATTTAATGCCACCATGAAAACCGACCTGGACCCCTCACTTCCAATGATCAATGTCATTCCACAGGACATGGGAAGGGTTTTACTTAACCTCATCAACAATGCATTCCACGCAGTGTCTGCCGAGGCCCTGGCGAAGGCAGACATTAGCTACAAGCCCGAGGTGAAAATTTCTACCAAAATGCTGGGTGACAAAATTGAGATACGGGTCTCCGACAACGGGCCGGGTATTCCTGATAATATAAGAGATAAAATCTTTCAGCCTTTCTTCACCACCAAGCCCACGGGTCAGGGAACCGGGTTAGGATTGAGTTTAAGCTATGATATTGTCAAGGCGCATGGGGGAAATTTGCAGATGGAGACCAGGGAGGGACAGGGAACTGAATTTATCATTCAATTACCTGTAACAGCCATGCCATGAAAAAATGTTACCTTATTATATTCTTATTCATCGTAGTTCAGCGTAATACACACGCCCAAAATCTATATTTGGATAGCGTCCGGCACGTCATTAACAGCACGAAAGAAGACACCGTTCGGTTGCTCGCGTTGACGTCCATGGCAGCCGCCTACAAATTCCATCGTTTGGATTCGACGTTGTATTATGGCAGTGAGGCGGTTAAGATGGCGAGGAAAATGAAACGTCCATATGATGAAGTCGACGCCTTACTTTCTATGTCGCTTTCGCAAGGAGCCTTTGGAAATGGGCTCCAGGCACTGCAGATATGTCTTCAGTCTATAAAAATCGCTGATAAATATAACCTCCCGTATGCCAAAGGTTGGGGTTTGCTGCAACTGGGAAAAATACATACCCTAAGTAAAAACTATGCCAAGGCAATTGATGCGTATCGTGAATCATTGGCCACGCTTGGACCAATTAAAGATGCCAGGTTGGACCGATTTTATGGTTCACCCCTGATAAGAGTGCGGATGAGTGAAACGTTCATGCTGATGAAAGCGTTGGATTCAGCATTGTACTATTGTCGACCAGTATACGAAGAAGAGATACAAGATGGTCAGCTGCACGCATTGCCCTGGTTGATGTTGGGGCAAATCTATCTCGAGATGGGGCAATCTGACCTTGCATTGGAATTTCTCCATGGAAGTCGTACAAAAATTGCGGCAACAGGTTATTTATTTGAGATAAACTTTGCCTTGGCAAAAGTATACCAAAAGACAAACGATATCGACTCCTGTATTTTCTACGCTAATAAATCGCTTAACCTCGCAAAGCAAACTGGCTTTTATTCACACCTTATTGATGCCAGCGACCTGTTGACTGACATCTATGACCATAGTGACCCTTCCGGAGCCCTTCGCTACAGCAGGATGGCCAAAGCGTATACGGATAGCTTGCACGACATGGGTCGGCTTGCTTCGATTGACAATCTGATTGATTTCGATGAACAGGAGCGGCAGTATGAGTTGGACGCCGCTAAAACTGCCTATCGCGAGCAGGTGCAACAAATATGGATTTTCAGCATTTCCGGAGGCTTGATCTCTGCAATCGCAATTGCCCTGATCCTGTATAGAAACAACAAGCATAAGCAACGGGCCAATGTTGTGTTGAGTGAGCAAAAAGAAGAAATTCAATCCACGCTCGAAAAGCTGGAGTCTACCCAATCGCAACTCATACAGTCGGAAAAGATGGCTTCGCTGGGCGAGCTTACCGCGGGCATCGCTCACGAAATTCAAAACCCGCTAAATTTTGTAAATAACTTTTCGGAAGTTAATAAAGAACTTGCTGAGGAGTTGTTCGATGCGGTGGAAATCAATAGCAAGGACGAGGCATTAAAGCTGGCGCGAAGCATCATTGAAAATCAGAACAAAGTCGTGCACCACGGCAAGCGTGCCGAAGGCATCGTAAAAAGTATGCTCCTCCATTCCCGTGCCAGCAAGGGCGAGAAAGAACTTACTGACATCAATGCGCTGTGCGATGAATACCTGCGGCTAGGCTATCATGGTTTCCGGGCCAAAGACAAAAGCTTCAATGCCGAGTTCAAGACCGAACTCGACCCGAACCTCCCTAAAATCACTGTCGTTCCACAGGATATCGGCCGGGTGTTGCTAAACCTGATAAACAATGCTTTTCAAGCGGTGAGGGATGTTGAAAAGCCGGAGGTTGTTGTGAGCACAACCCAAACCAGGGATAAAATTGAAATTCGTGTTAAAGACAACGGTCCAGGTATACCGGATGCGATTAAAGAAAAAATATTTCAGCCTTTCTTCACTACCAAACCTACCGGGCAGGGTACTGGATTAGGTTTGAGTCTGAGCTATGATATTGTAAAGGCGCATGGGGGGGAGTTGAAGGTGAAGACTGGTGAAGGACAGGGAAGCGAGTTTATTATTTTATTGTTTGTCTGAATCACGGATTGGACGGATGAACGGATTGCACGGATTTGGCAGGCGCGGATCTGATTTTATGATTGAGTTGAAGGATGGGATGTTACAGAGAAAATTATTGGTGCGGCATTTTGAAGTACACAAGTTTCTTGGCAGCGGGTTTCAATCTCAAAGCCTATAGAATTGAAGCGGGTCTCCTGATAGATTTTGGGAGCAACGGCCTTGTCTTCAAAAGACTTCTGCTTTAGCTATGAAATCCGTAAATCCGCGTAACCGGTGATTCAGACAATTTACGATATGGTAAAGGCGCATGGTTGGGAGTTGAAAGTAGCGACAAAGGAAGGTGAGGGAAGTGAGTTCACTATTGTGTTGCCTGTTGTCTGAATCGCGCCTGCCCCGATGCAAGCGGGGGATTTGCAGGATTAATAAAGTGTGGGAATGGAATGTTAAGATAAAATGAAGGGTGTGAATTACGTTTTTAATTACGTAATTAAAAACGTAATTATTCTATTTTTACCAATTGACAAAGTAACCTGAGACGAATTCCAATGGATGATTAATTGATTTCGAAGCTATTGAAAACCAGACTTAATGCATCTATTATGAAGATTATTATCAGTTTTATTTTAACGCTTTCCTGTTTGCAATCCTTTGCACAAACAGAAAAGAACCGGCCAAACATTTTATTTATTGCCATCGACGATCTCAACGATTGGGCTGGCTTTCTTGGCGGACATACCGGCATGAAAATTCACACCCCAAACCTGGACCGCCTCGCTGCCTCGTGTATGGTGTTTACCAATGCCCACACACCGGCTCCGGCGTGTGCGCCCACAAGAGCAGCGATACTAAGCGGTGTGCATCATACGCGTTCTGGTGCTGAAAATGTTTATTGGGGTGACGGACCAAAATGGCGTGAGTTTGAGGCATTAAAAAATGTAGAAACCCTGGAGCAGTTTTTTAAAAACAGAGGCTACAAAACGCTGGGCGCGGGAAAGATTTACCACAGTCAGGCACCCCCGTGGGCACCTACCAGCCAGGTAGAACCTGCTAACTGGGATTTCTACTTCCCAAGCGCATACATATCCCACCCCTTCCAGATCAGGGCACCCGACGAAGTAATCTTTCCCCCGGAAGACGATCAGGCAAGTCGCCCGGGTGACGGTTGGTGGACATGGGGGCCGATACCCGTGCCGGACGAAAAAATGGCCGATTTCCATGTCGTCGACTGGGCCCGCTATGAATTACAGCAAAAACACGAAAAGCCCTTCTTCCTGGCTGCCGGCGTCTGGAAACCCCATGATCCGTGGGAGGTACCCCAAAAGTATTTTGACCTGTATCCGTTGGATAAAATTATTTTGCCCGAATTAAAAGTCGATGACCTGGAAGACGCCTTTGACCATGGCAGAAGATGGATCTATAAGTGGGTGATCGATAATGATGAATTGGAAAAGGTAGTGCAATCATACGCTGCAGCCATCAGTTTTTCCGATGCCATGATTGGTCGCCTGATCGATACTTTTGAAAATTCTGAATATGCTGACAATACCATCCTGGTCCTCTGGTCTGACCACGGCATGCATATGGGCGAAAAGGAAAACATCGAGAAATTTACATTGTGGGAACGATCTACCAGGGTCCCCTTACTGATTAAAGTTCCCGGGCTTACCAAAGCAGGAAGCCGTTGCGACCAACCCGTTAGCTTAATGGACATGTATCCTACATTGGTAGAACTGGCAGGATTTTCACCTCCTCCCCATCTGGATGGGCATAGCCTGGTACCGCAGTTAAAAGATCCCACCACCAGTACATCACCGGTGGTGACGAGCTATATGTTCTCCTATACAAACAATGTGATTGGTCATGCCGTCAGGAGCATGCGGTACCGCTACATTTTCTATCCGCAAATAAACCTGGAGGAGTTCTATGATCATGAAAAAGACCCTAATGAGTGGAACAACATGGCCTACCACAAAGACTATAAAAAGGAAGTCTTGCTCCACCGGCAGGAACTGCAAAAAATGTTACCAGCACTTCAGTGGAAGGGCGGAAGTCCGGAGGGATACACTATTGACAAGCTTGGCAACGTACATAAGAATAATTATGTTAAGCTGGCGGACCTCCCGCCCAGGTAATCTGCCATTTCATTTTCCGCTCTTGTATAGGCTTAGGCGTCCATCACGAAAGCACACGTGCAAATTGAGCGGAGATCTTGAACAATGAATGTTGGAATTCAGTTTTCCTGCCGAGAGCGTAATGCATAGAAAATTGAACTGCCGTCAGTGTTTGGCGCTGGCGTGACCAGGTCATTAGGAGGTAATCAGTTAATTGATCAGCGTTTTTCTATTTTCTTACTCAGGCAATAAGTTTCGAGGAAGATTACTGATTTCCCGTGTTACCATTCTTTTGTTACCTTTAAATACAAAGGATTCACTTTGATGACTTGTTTGTACGCCTGATTTTCGCCTTATTCAATAGCCTTTTACTAAACAACATATGACGAAGAAAACTGAGATGCTTCTCAGGCTTTTTGCTTTAGCACGCTGCTTTTTTTTGGAAGCATTTATTATTGTATTGCTGCTGCCCGTAGGTTTTCATGCCCAATCACAGGAGAATAAGGGGTTGCCCTTCATCACAAACTACCGCTACCAGGATTACAATGCAGATGGCATTAACTGGTGGGCTGCCGAGGATGATAATGGCGTAATGTATTTTGCCAATAACGCTGGAGTTTTGGTTTACGACGGCCAGCATTGGGAAGCGGTAGGACCGGAAGACCGTACAGAAACCCGGTGTGTAGTTAAAGGCGAGGATGGAAAAATATATGTGGGTACATATGGTGATTTTGGTTACCTGGAAGCCAACCAAGCGGGTGAATTGAAATTTATTTCTTTAAAAAACCGTCTTCCTGAAAAATACAGACAGTTTGCAGAAGTCTGGGAGTGTGCGAAAATCGGAGATAAAATATTTTTCCGTTCCAATAATTATCTGTTTATCTGGGCTGACAATGCAATAAAGGTTATTGAAAGCAAGGAGGGGTATCACATTGGCGCCGCTATCAAAGGCGAGTATTATGTTCGAATCTGGAACCGGGGATTAACAGTACTAAAAGCAGATAGCTTTCATATTGTACCCGGCGGTGAGCAGTTTGCGAATGAACGCATTTATGCAAAAATTGTTATTAACGAGAATTTTACCGAAGCCTACGGAAGATTTGGTTTAAAAACCTTGCCGGGAACCAAAACAACAAAATCAGGTGTATATGTCCCGTTATTTATCGGCGAAAAGGTAAACAGCTACATCAGTTTGCAGAACATGGATCATGAAAATTCTTTCAGTGAATCTGATGTTCGCCTGCTGGAAACGCTACGCAACAGCATGAGTGTAGCCCTTGAGAACGCAAGATTATTTGATGAAACCAACCGCCTGCTCAAGGAAACGGAACAGCGGACTGCTGAACTTGGTGTCATCAACATTGTGCAGGAAGGCCTCGTGCGTGAAATGAATGCACAGGCTATTTATGATTTGGTAGGTGATCGAATTAGCAAATTATTCGATGCCCAGACGGTTATCATACGGACGTTTGACCAGCATGCATCGGAAGAGCATTGGCAATATACCATTGAAAAAGGTGAGCGGGTATATTCTGATCCCCGGCCGCTTATTTGGGCCAATAAGCAGTTGGTGCAAAAGAAGAAAGCTATACTGATCAATGAAAAGTATATTCAAAAGGCGAAGGAATATGGTGGCGCAGGAGTTAGCGTCGGTCTTCCCCCAAAATCCGCTTTGTTTGTGCCCATGATCGTAGGCGATATCGTTAAGGGGTCTGTAAGCCTGCAGAATGTCGAGAAGGAAAATGCTTTCACTGAATCAGATGTGAGGTTGCTGACTACCCTTACCAATAGCATGAGTGTTGCATTGGAAAATGCACGTCTCTTCGATGAATCCAACCGGATGCTTGATGATGCAAAGCAACGCGCCAATGAGCTAAGTACTCAGTCAGGCACTCACCTAACATCTGGGCAAGCGTGATTCAGACAATTATACAAAAACCTCCTTTTATTCATTAAAAAGCAGTACTTTTTAATGCACCGAATGCCAACTTACCAGCGCTATGAAGCCTGCCAAAAAGAAACCTGCCAAGAA
>JAOUDZ010000136.1 GCA_029858965.1 Cyclobacteriaceae bacterium | reverse complement strand
GATTCGTATGAGGGGAGAATAATAATATGTTTGATATACTCCCTGAAGGGAAGCAATTGATCAAAGAATCTTGTATATGAATCTTTTTCAAAAAAGAGAACAAGCTCCAGCGGCAGATTTGCCTTCAGCGCCTCCCGCATCAGTACGGGTATGTCGGTACCTTTGGGATCAATCTCAACCCGCAAAAAATCAATTTGTAAATCCTTTATCCATTGAATTTGTTGCGTATTGTGGGTTAGATCGCTTAGTGGTACACCTACTTTTGGAAAAGCTGTAACCATTTCCCTATCCAGCGTAAATGCAAGTTTTCGCTTCACCGGCTTTGGCGCACTTTCGCTAAGATTTACACTGAAGCGGATTGTTTGTCTGATCACTTCTCCCTTTTCCACCAATACCGGAAAAGGCTTGGATAAAGGTGTACAATACGTTTTAAAGGATGCATCACTCCAGTTGCGCTGGTCTTCTGTCTCAAATATGTCCCCTTCAAACTTCAGCTCGGCTTCGATTCCCTCAGCAGGCTTCCACTCCATGCCGACTATATCCAGAAAAGGCTGATGCGGGCTGATGTTCTCCGGGAAACTCAGCGTCTCTTTCGTGTTCTCATCATGCGTGATGATACATTCATTCCCAGAACAGGTTTCAATAGGATGTAAAACAGTAAACCCTAACCTGTTTCGTTTAAACGGTTGGAGCGCTTCCCCTTCAATGTCAAAAGTAATGGTTGAATCCTCCCTACCCCTGATACGACAATTCCATTGCATCTGGATGTTGCCTTGGTGGCATAGTGCCGTATACTGAATGTTAAAACTAGCCTCATCATGATCAATTTTCTCAACAATAATTGTCATTGGAATAGTATTCCAGTTTTCATCGCGTATCCGATAATTAATCATCCTGAGGATTTCCGTTTCACCGCTTTTTATATAGCGCAGAAAACCGGATTCATAGAGCAACTCGATTTTGCCTGCACGGAGTTGAACTGACTCGGGCAGCGGGCTGGTTGATCCGTATAATTGGATGAGGGGATGCATTCTGAAATAGCTGAATTTCCGAGCGAAAATAGAAACTTAATTTTAAATAGTCTAAATAAGGAGTTACTCGCAGTCTATAACAAGCGATAATTCATAATTGCCAAATGCATTCAGATCAGGTACAGCGCCAGGCATAGCCATAACTGACTAGGTTCCCCCGTCTCGCATGGCAAATGACGCAACTGAAAACACCTTAAATCAGCAATTCAGAATCAATTCAATAATTATTGATAAATTTGCGCCGTAGAAATGAAAAAAATCTTACCCATATTCTTTCTTTTTGTCTACGTTGTTGCCAGCACCGAGCTGCACCAACTCATACGGGTACCCATATTTGTTGCACACTACATGGAGCATCAGCTTGCCAATCCCGCGATCAGTTTGTCTGATTTTATTGTCCTCCATTATTTTAGCGGCAATGCAAAATTCGCTGATTATGCACGGGATGAACAACTTCCCTTCAAGAATGTAAAATGTCCGGAAGTGTCCATAGCCATAGCTTTGCCACCTGATGATTTTCCGCAAACAACCGCAAAAGTATTTAGTCTGTCTCGAAACATAGTGATGCGAAAATCATTCCTCAGATCCTCCTCCTGTTACTTCTCTATCTGGCAGCCCCCCAGGATGTAAAAAAATCATTTCATTTTGCCGTATAGTAAACTAGTCTTTCTTTTTTTTCGCGGCTGGTCTGATTAAATACTTTCACCTTATAACATGATTTAGTTACATGCTCAATTCCATTATAGAATTCTCCATACGAAATAAGCTTATTGTCGGTATGCTGATGGTTGTGCTCATCGTGTGGGGGATTTATTCCATTACGCTCCTGCCCATAGATGCAGTGCCCGATATCACAAATAACCAGGTTCAGGTATTAACCGTAGCACCCTCGCAATCTGCATTGGATATTGAAAGGCTGGTGACTTTTCCTGTAGAACAAACCATGGCAACCATTCCGGGTATTCAGGAAATCCGTTCCTTTTCCCGCTTTGGCCTGTCAGTTGTGACCATTGTATTTACTGATGCAACAGACGTTTATTGGGCACGCCAACAGGTAGGCGAGCGGCTCACCGAGGCTAAAAAACAGATACCTCCAGGCGTAGGCACACCCGAACTGGCGCCGATGAGCACGGGGCTGGGAGAGATATACCAATACATTCTCAACGTTGAGCCTGGCTATGAAGAGAAATTCACGATTGCAGAGCTTCGCACGATACAGGACTGGATTGTGCGCAGACGATTGCTGGGCACTAAAGGGGTAGCCGATGTAAGCAGTTTTGGCGGATATCTTAAACAATATGAAATCGCGTTAAGCCCGGAGAAACTGCGCAGCCTCAACCTTACCATTAGTGATGTGTTTGTCGCACTTGAGAATAACAATCAAAATACGGGTGGTGCCTATATTGAAAAGAATTCCAGCGCCTATTTCATCCGCAGCGAAGGGCTTATCCAATCGGAAGACGACATCAACGCTATTGTCGTACGCAATTCAGAATCAGGAATTCCATTACTCATTCGCGATGTCGCGACAGTCAGACAGGGGCACGCGATTCGTTATGGTGCCATGACGCAGAACGGCAAAAACGAAACCGTAGGTGCAGTAGTCATGATGCTGAAAGGCGCCAACTCAGCGCAGGTCATCGCTAATGTTAAAGACCGGATTGCAGAAATACAGAAGACCCTTCCCGAGGGAATAACAATAGAACCATTTCTGGATCGCACAAAACTTGTTAATCAGGCTATTCATACCGTTACCAGGAACCTGGCGGAGGGCGCGCTGATTGTGATTTTTGTGCTGGTACTGCTGCTGGGTAACCTGCGTGCCGGCCTCGTCGTTGCATCCGTTATTCCACTTTCCATGCTATTTGCAGTCATCATGATGAACCTCTTCGGGGTCTCCGGAAACCTGATGAGTCTTGGTGCTATTGACTTTGGGCTGATCGTTGATGGTGCCGTAATCATCGTGGAAGCCACACTGCATCATATCTCCTCTGCAAAGTTTTCAACGAGAATTGCACAGGACCAAATGGATGAGGAGGTGGGCATGTCAGCAAAGAAAATGATGAATGCCGCTGCCTTTGGTCAGATCATTATCCTTATTGTTTATCTGCCAATCCTTTCGCTGCTGGGCATTGAAGGGAAGATGTTCAAGCCCATGGCGCAGACCGTAATTTTTGCCATTGCGGGGGCATTTCTATTGTCATGTACGTATATACCTGTAGCCTCCACACTCTTTCTTAGCCGCAATCCTGTCCACAAGAAGAATATCTCAGACCGGATAGTCGACAGGATCCGCAGGCTGTACGAACCTACGCTGCGATGGGCCCTCCACAAAAAGTCCTTCATCATCAGTATGGCATTCCTTCTCCTGGCGGGGAGCATATTAATTTTCTCATCCCTTGGAGGGGAATTCCTGCCCGAGCTTGATGAAGGTGATTTTGCCGTGGACACGCGCATTCTTACCGGGAGCAGTATAACCTCCACCATTGAAGCTACTTTTCGGGGAGAGCAAGCCTTACTGAAGAATTTTCCTGAAGTAGAAAAGGTTATCGCGAAAATTGGATCTGCAGAAATACCTACGGATCCCATGCCCATCGAAGCAGCTGACTTGATGATTGTGATGAAAGAAAAATCCCAATGGGTAAGCGCAAAAACCAAGGACGAAATGGTAGCAAAAATGCAGCAGGTGCTGCACGATAATGTACCGGGCGTATGGTTCGGATTTCAATATCCCATTCAAATGCGCTTTAATGAACTCATGACAGGCGCCAGGCAGGACGTGGTAATCAAGGTATACGGGGAAGACCTGGACGCACTAACCGACTACGCATCAAGCATCGGCAAAATCGCTTCAGCTATAACGGGCACTGAGAGTCTGTTCATCGAGAACATCACCGGGCTGCCGCAAATCATCATCCGCATGAAGCGCGACCAGCTTGCCCGATTTGGCATCACAGTACTCCAGGTTAATCAAGTGGTGAATACTGCCATGGCAGGTCAAAGCGCCGGACTGCTTTTCGAAGGCGAGAAGCGATTCGACATTGTTGTCAGGCTCGATATCGAAAACCGAAAATCTATAGAAGATGTACGGAACCTCTACCTGACAGCCGGCGCAGGACAGCAAATTCCCCTGAGCCAGGTGGCGGATGTAACGCTTGAAGTAGGCCCAAATCAAATTCAACGCGATGATGCCAAGAGAAGGATCGTCATCGGATTCAACACCCGCGGCCGTGACGTGGAAAGCATTGTCAATGAATTGAAACAAAAAATTGAAAGCGGTATAAAATTCAACCCGGGCTATTACGTAACCTATGGCGGGACTTTCAAGAATCTGCAAGAAGCAAGATCCCGACTGGCGATTGCAGTCCCCATCTCGCTTGTCCTTATTTTTGTCCTCCTGTATTTTGCCTTTGGCTCGCTAACGCAAGGATTACTAATTTATACTGCTATTCCCCTTTCGGCGATAGGCGGCGTAGTTGCCTTATGGATCAGGGGCATGCCCTTCAGCATTTCAGCTGGCGTGGGCTTCATTGCGCTTTTTGGCGTTGCCGTGTTGAACGGCATTGTACTCATTACCGGATTCAATAGGCTGAAGAAAGAAGGTTTAACAGATATCATGGAAATCATTATGAAAGGAACATCGACAAGGCTACGTCCTGTGCTCATGACAGCGATGGTGGCTTCACTGGGCTTTCTACCCATGGCGCTTTCCCACGGCAGTGGCGCCGAAGTTCAAAAGCCACTGGCAACCGTTGTTATTGGTGGGTTAGTCAGTGCTACATTGCTTACTTTGATCGTCCTCCCTGTGCTCTACTTCCTTGGAGAAAAATTCAGCGCAAGATCCCTGAAATCAAAAGTGGCTGTGTTGCTGGCACTGATCGCATGCCTTACATTTACAAAAACCAGTGGACAACAAACAAGAGGCTATACGCTCGATGAAACAATTACGCTGGCGCTTGAAAAAAACCCCGCAGTTCAGGCTGCTGTTATCGAGACTAACAGACAATCTGCCTTGAAGAAAACCGCCGTGGATCTTCCTAAAACTGACATATCACTTAACTATGGACAGTACAACAGCGTTCAAAAGAACGACAACCATTTCACCTTCACGCAGAGCATACCCTTCCCTACTGTTTTCGGAAGACTCAGCGCCGTGAACCGGGAATTGATGAAAGCGTCTTTGCTGAAAGAAATTGTCACAAGGAATGAATTAACCTACCAGGTAAAGCAAACTTTTAATCAATTGCTATACCTAAAGGCGCGGCAGGAGAAGCTACTTCAGCAGGACAGTCTCCTTTCAGACATGGTGCGGGTAACCTCTTTTCAGTATAAAACGGGAGAAGGTACGTTGCTTACCAAAACATTGGCGGAAACACAACTTGCCGAGATGAAAAACCAGCTGGCACGCAATGCTGCCGACCTGCAAATAGCCCTTAACCACCTTCAGCTTCTTTGCCAGACAGAGGGTATTGAAGACATCGCAGGCAGCCTGGAATCTTTTAGTGCCGATGCACAATTTGACTCTATGGTCTCCGCTGAAAATCCGTTGCTGGCACTGGGCAGGCAGCAAATTGAAGTTGCAAACCAGCAGAAAAAACTAGAGACCGCACGCGCACTGCCCGACATACACATTGGGTATTTTAATCAAACCCTTATCGGACAGCAAAACGTAAATGGCCAGGATCAGTATTTTGGCCCGGATAAACGCTTTCAAGGCTTCCAGGTGGGGCTTTCAGTCCCCCTGTGGATTTTTCCGCATACTGCAAGAATAAAAGCAGCAAACCTCGCCACCATGGCGGCGCAAAAGGTTCAGGAAAATAATCAGCTGATTATTGCCCAGCAATACCACCAGGTCATGCAGGAAACCTTAAAGAATAAAAACAGCCTGACGTACTACAGGAGTTCCGCGCTTGAAACTGCAACATTACTAATAACACAAAGTAGAAAAGCTTTTAGTAACGGTGAACTGGATTATACCGCGTTGCTGCTTAATCTTAAACAAGCCCTAAGCATACAGGAAGGATACCTGACCGCCTTGCAGGAATACAACCAAAGCATCGTTACGATACAATACCTAAATGGGAACAAATAAATGAAATATACAATCGTTATCATTGGTGCTGTGCTGATCGCATCCTGTGGACAGCAACAGCCCGAAAATAAAGCCGAAGACAATGCGTCAGTCTCCGCGAACAAAATCACACTTACTGCCAATCAATATAAGGCTATTGACATTACACTGGGTAAAATCACAAGAAAGGAAATGGGAACTTCGCTTGTCGTCAATGGAAAGCTGGATGTGCCGCCACAGTCGATGGTTACTATCGCGGCGCCTATGGGTGGCTTTGTGAAGTCTACCCACCTCCTGAGTGGCATGAAAGTCAAAAAGGGTGAAGTGCTTGCCACGATGGAAAACCAGGAGTATATTCAGCTGCAACAAGACTATCTCGACAACCGCAGCAAGCTTGAATTCTCGAAAGCAGAGTATACGCGTCAAACGGAACTGGCAAAGGAAAACATCAATGCCCAGAAAACGCTGCAGCAGGCAAAAGCACAATATGAAAGCGCACGGGCGGCAGTGCAAGGGCTGGAAGCAAAACTCGCCATGATCAACATATCGGCACATGCCTTATCTGAAGGAAGCATACGCCCATCGATCAATCTATACTCACCCATCAACGGTTTTGTAACTGAAGTAAACGTGAACGCAGGCCAATATGTAAACGCCACGAATGAAATGTTCAAGATTGTGAATATTGATCACATCCATGCTGAGCTGCAGATATTCGAAAAGGACATCCACAAAATCAGCATTGGGCAAAAGGTATCTTTAAAACTAGCCTACGAAAACAAAATCAGGAATGCCTCTGTATTTTTGGTCGGAAAGGAAATCAGTCCCGAGCGAACGGTCGGAATCCATTGTCACCTTGAAGAAGAAGACCCAGGATTGCTTCCGGGCATGTACATCACGGCGACCATTGAAACAAGCCTGGAAGAAGTGGATGTGCTGCCCGCATCAGCGGTCGTGAGTTTTGAAGGAGATGACTTTATCTTTACCCCAACTGAAAAGAAGGAACAGTTTGAAATCGTTAAGGTGAAAATTGGAAGCACTTCCTCGGATATAGTCGAAGTAGAAGTTCCACAGGGTTTCGATAAAAACCGGTCAATCGTGACCAAGGGCACATTTGAATTGCTTGGAATTCTCAAGAATATGCACGAGGATTGAATTTCTTATAATATACCCGACATAGTATTTACAATCCATTACTGTGTAACCGTCGGTGCGTGGGGAGTTCCTGCGTTACTTATTGTTTGCAGCCTGGCATATTCACCATTGTACTACCAAATACTGACAACGATCAATATTTACCCATACTATGAAACATTCCAAACCGAAATCGTTCTTTGTCAGTGATATTTCCAGGAAAGAGTATCCACTTAATGAAAAGGTTAACATCAATACGCTCAAGAACAGCCTGGTTGATTTCATCATGAAGACCAACCCGGGTGTCACGATCCAGTCATGCCTTTCGGTCACAGAGCTGAACAAAATGCGTCATCAGTTCATCGCGAATACCATGGAGGAAGAAAGCAAAGACCTCTCGGAATTGGAAAAAATGGTATTAGAGAAAATCAAAAATAATGTGACCATAACGGATAAGCTGGATGCTGATGAAAAACTCCAACAACTGACAACCGGCCAGCGCATCGCCGACCGTGTTGCAACCTTTGGCGGAAGCTGGAGATTTATCATTCTATTTGGTCTTTTTATCCTGGTATGGATAACCATCAATATTGCCTGGCTGGCCAACAAGGCCTTCGATCCCTATCCATTCATATTACTTAACCTTATTCTATCGTGCCTTGCGGCCATGCAGGCGCCTGTGATCATGATGAGCCAGAACAGGCAGGAAGAAAAGGACCGGGAGCGATCTAAGAACGACTACATGATCAATCTGAAATCTGAGCTCGAGATCAGGCTGTTACACGAGAAGTTAGATCATCTTATCATCCACCAGCAGAGTAAATTGTTGGAAATCCAGGAGATTCAGGTAGAAATGCTCAATGATGTGCTGGACAAGGTCAGTGAAAGGAGAAGTTAGGATTGAAGGTTCCGGATGGGGCACTATTTTTATTTAGATGATCCGGATTAAGGAGGGGATATAGCGTATAGGGATATAGGGTATAGGGCGCACATCGCTTGTTATTAAATGTTAACCTAGAACTCTTCATCCTCACCTCCGCTGGAGCGGTCGCGCTGTCTTTCCTTGTCGCGGTTCAGTCTGTATGAAAATGAAACGGTAAACTGCCGCTGTCGCCATTGAAATTCAGAATTAGAGTTATATCCTTGCGTATCGATAATATACCTTCTTTTGTTGCTGTTCATTAAATCACGAACACCTGCGGTGATTGTACCTTTGCCATTTAATACATCACGTGACAGGCCCAGATCAATGGAATAGCTAGAAAGGCGCTTTCCCTGTGTGGTAACTTGTGGTGCACGGTAATTGAATGAGACCTGAAAATCGAGGTTACCAAAGAATGTCATTTTGGATGTTGTTCGGTTTCTCCAGCTGTAGGTATCGCTAAACAAATCCTCTTCCTGGTATACGCCCTCTGTTATGGCCCTGAAGAAATTGGCTGAAGTATTAAACTTCCACCACGGCAGGATATCATAGGATAGATTGAATTCAATACCGTAGGCATTTTGCTTTGCTAAATTGATGGGCATTATTCTCGCCACACCGTCTTCCTGAATTTCCGTTATCCGTTGGATTACATCTGTGCGATGCCGGTGATAAACACTGGATAATACAGAACCCTTTGACCACTCCAGGAGATATCCAACCTCGTAGGCATGTGTATATTCCGGCCTTAGATTAGGGTTTCCGCCAAAGAAAACGCGTGGGTTACTGAAGTTTGAAAATGGAATCAGGTCTCTGAAACGCGGCCTGCTTATCCGATAACTGTAGCTTAGCTGCAAGGTATTGTTCTTCTTTAATTCATACGAAAGCGCCGCACTAGGAAACAGCTTGAAGTAGTTTTGCTTATTTAATTCATTTGTTGCAGTGAGTTCAGTAGTAATATCAGAAAGCTCACCACGCAAGCCGCCCTGAATGGCAATCTTGTTTATCTTCGTACTCGCCATCGCGTAGGCAGCATGAATCCGTTCGGTATACACCAGGTTGTTCGTAAAAGCATCGAAAGGAATCCAATTCATATCTTCGTCCTGTTGCTCGAAAATATACTCATTTTTGATAACCCGCGTGGTCGTTTTGACACCTGCCTCAAACTTGGAATCATCAGAAAATGGTTGGATATAATCTGACTGGAATAGCCAATTGGATTCGTTCGCATCATTAACCGAGCGCTGCGCTATGATTTCAGTTTCATTAGTCAATTGATTATAGTCTGTACTTTCATTATCAACACTTTTTATCCACTGAAAATCGGTCGTTAGCTTTCTGCCCTTTTGCTTAAAATCCTTCGTATAATTAAAATTCAATTCAATATTTTTTTCATCCTCGGCTTCCGACTCCGTGCGAAGCGTTGTGTTTGTTATGAAGTCGTTCTCATCATAGTCGAGGTACTCGGCCGTAGCTGTATTTAAACCATCAGAGGTGTTGTAGGTAAACGAACCCGTTATGGAATTTTTGTCGTTCAGAAAATAATCCAGGCCGAGTCTGAAATTGTGAGATAGTTCACCACGCGAACGATCATTATTCTGGGTGTAGGCAAAACTGGTATCAGCGCTTGTATACTGTTGAAAAGAAGTACCATTTCCTGGGCTTCTCCGCTTATCAATTCCATAACTCGAAAAGAAATTAAGATTTTTATTTCTGTAGTTGAGACTGTAGGAGCCACCAAACAAAGTAGGATAACCTGCATTAGCCACAAAACTTCCGTTAAAACCTCTCTCCTGACTTTTCTTTAGAATGATGTTAATAATCCCTACTTCGCCGGCAGCATCATATCGAGAAGAAGGATTGGTAATCACCTCTATACTTTCAATCATATTACCCTGTAGTTTTCTCAGCGCATCCGGATCCCGGGAGGTAAGACTTGAAGGTCGGCCGTTGATCCAGATCGTAACATTTTCACTGCCACGAAGACTCACCGAACCGTCTACGTCCACGGTAACTGAAGGCAGATTGCCCAAGATATCTGAGGCATTCGCACCAATGTTACTAAGATCTTTTCCGACATTAAAGACACGCTTGTCCAGCTGCAGCTCCATGGCTTCTTTTTTGCCTGTGATTACAATTTCTTCCAACACATCGGAAGTAGCCTTGAGTATTATCGATCCAAGGCTGATATTTTTATCGATGATCCGGATATCCGGAATTGTCTTCTCCTCATACGAAAGAAAAGTGATTTTCATGTAATACGTGCCTGCCTTAATTCCAATTTGGAATTTCCCATCCGCATCTGAAAATGCACCAGTTACTAGCGACGAGTCAGACGCATTATAAACAGCGGCATTGCCAAATGGTATGGCGTTACGCTGTTCATCAATAATCTTTCCGCTAATGTGTAATTCCTGTTGCTGTGCCAACAGCAGGCTGCTGAAAAAAATGAGGGCCAATGGTGTTAGTAAATACTTCATGTTACGCTATCGTTTGCCTTTAACTACAGTACAAGATTAACAAGAGATTTTGATGAAAATTTGAAGTTAAAAGTGCCTTTGGAAGCCTATTTGAAAGGAAACAGGTGGGTGCATAAAATGTTTGTTGATTTGATGCCTGATTTTGAAATTCCCGTCAACGTTTGCATAGATCAAGCGCTCTACGTCGAGGCTTCGTTGAAGTACCGCGTCATGTCGAGACTGCGAGCTGCATTCATAGTGTCTCATGATCCTCGAGACATCCCCGGATTCGAGCGCACGAATGTGGGAGATCTGCAAACTGCATCGAACGAACCTGTCAAATAAATGATACACGTGAAGCGCATTGATTAAGGACGTCATCGGGGGGATGTCTCGGGTAACATGCGAATCCAGATGAAGGGCGCAGGCTCGACATGACGTGATTTGTTTGAGCTCCGCATTACATTGAGGCTACGCTGAAGTTC
>JAOUDZ010000135.1 GCA_029858965.1 Cyclobacteriaceae bacterium | reverse complement strand
AGAACTTCATTTCAGGAAACTTGAAAGAATGTACATGGATGCAGTAAGGACAAATATAAACACAGCAGTTTATCAAGGGATCCACTTAAAGGTTGATGATGAGCGGGCAGAAATTTCTCTGATGACTGAGCCAAAGTTTTTTCACGCTGCGAATTCACTTCACGGGTCCGTGTACTTTAAAATGCTGGACGATGCTGCCTTTTTTGCTGTAAATTCCGTCGTTCATGATGTATTTGTTTACACCGTTTCTTTCAACATTCAGATTTTGCGGCCAGTAACCGGTGGTGTGATCAAGTCATTCGGGGCGCTAAAATTTAAATCCAAAAACTTGTTTGTTGCAGATGCGAACCTGTTTGATGAAAGAAATATTTTGGTAGGACGTGGAAGTGGAAATTTCATGAAGAGCAAACTCGGGCTGACGCCTGAAATTGGTTATCGATGAATCAATGTACTTGAGCCAGGGCTGCCCTTGAATACTTCATTTCCATAAACGTTGCCGTCTGTCATGTAATCAAAAGCAGAACCTTTAAAAGATATTAATTTCTAACATAATATAATGTCATGAATGAATTGTTCCGCTCCCGCCGTCACTTCCTGAAGGATACTGCCATTGTTTCAGTAGCGGGAATGATAATGCCCAATGCTGCTTTCGGATTGGATTTCCTTCAGGAAAAGAAGAAACTCGGTGTTGCCCTTGTCGGATTGGGTAGCTACAGCACGCATATATTGCGCAAAGCATTGAAGGAGGCTGAACTCTGCCATTTGGCCGGTGTGGTTTCCGGTAGTCCTGCGAAAGCGAAGGAATGGTCTAAGGAGAATGGCTTTCCGGAAAAGAATATCTACGACTATAAGAATTTCAAAAATATCGCGGACAACAAAGACATCGACATCGTTTATGTCGTGACACCCAACAGTCTGCATGCAGAGCACACCATAACAGCGCTGGAAGCGGGCAAGCACGTGATCTGCGAGAAGCCGATGGCCATGAACGCAGCTGAGGCTATGCAGATGGTCAATGCCGCAAAAAAAGCCAATCGGAAATTAGCCATTGGCTACCGCATGCATTATGATCCAAATTTTATTGAAGCGAAAAGGCTGGGCCAAAGTGAGGCATTTGGTTCCGTAAATTACATCGAGGCGGCGCTTGGTTATTCTTTTACCCCGGAGGTGGGGTCCTGGAAGGTAAAGAAAGCGATGGGCGGCGGCTCCCTGTATAACCTTGGAGTTTACCCTATACAAAGTGCCCGTCATGTGAAGGGATCTGAACCGGCGTTTGCAACGGCACAAGTGACGACGAAGCGAAAGGATATATTCAAGGAAATCCCTGAAACATTTACCTGGCAACTGGAATGGGCAGATGGCACGCTGTGTAATTCCTACTCCGGTCCTGTAGCGTTCATCGACAGGTTATTTGCCGGCTGTACCGATGGCTTCATAGAACTCGACCCTGCTACTCAGTACGATGGTGTAAAGGGAAGCTCAACCAATGGCATGTTCAGTTTCGCCCCGGTTTTTCAGCAGCAACGCCAGGTGGACGACTTCGCGCGTTGCGTCATGGAGAACAAAGAATCTATCGTCAGTGGAACAGAAGGCTGGAAGGACATGAGGGTTATCGATGCGATTCACAAAGCAATAGATTCTGGAAAGAAGGAAAGAATAGGTTGATGAAGACATAGTTAAACCATTCCGGCTTTTATTTTTCTCGTGATAACCCCGGGAGACGCAAGTGCCTTGTCAACCATCATAAAGGCTTTGTATTGTAATTAAATTATGGGTAAACTTATTTGCTGTACCGTAGCATACGCAGGGAATAAAGAGGCCATGCTGTCAAAAACATGAATGCATTGACTTTATGATTTCCAGGAAAGGAATGACATTTTCATAAAACAAAAACATCAGGTCATGAAAGATAATAGAAGGAATTTCATCAGGAAAAGCGCATCGCTTGCAGCATCTGTATCCCTTGCGGGAATGACTTCCGGCATGGCCGGCGCCGCTGATCTTCAGGCAACAGAGAATGCTGCAAAAAAGATTGTTGGACTGGCAAAAGATGGAGGCATGGAATTTTCCCTTGCCTTACCTGGTTTCGACTCACCAAGAATAGCGTTGGCAAAACAAATGGGAATATTTGGTGCGGTCAACAGTGTGAGAAATTCAGGGGAACTGAAACCATGGGATCCAAAAGCGATAATCGCAGTAAAAGAAGGATGGGATAAGCTTGGTATGAAATGGAATGTAGTGGAAGGTCCTCCTACTTTAGGTGAGCAAACCAAGTTGGGACTCGAAGGCAGGGATGAAGAAATTGCCAACTTCATCACGTTCATGAAGAACCTGAAGCAATATGGTGGCGTTGACATCATCTGCTACAACTGGATGCCGGTAGTAAGCTGGTTCAGAACTAAAATGGATACCGTGGGAAGGGGTGGTGCACTGGTCACTTCCTTTGACAATGAAGACGCAAAGAAGTTGCCGGTAACACAGTATGGCGAAGTGAGCAAAGATGCATTGTGGAAAAATCTTGAATACTTCCTCAAGGCAGTTGTTCCGGAAGCGGAAAAGATAGGGATGAACCTTTCATTACACCCGGACGATCCGCAGGTAGACAGTATCAAGGGTATTTCACGCATCATGACCAGCGTGGAAAATTTCGATCGCATGCTGAACCTGGTGCCCAGCAAATACAGCGGACTGACGATGTGCCAGGGTAACTTTTCCCTCATGGGTGCCGATATCCCTTCTTTGGTGAGAAGATGGGGCAAAGCAGGAAAGATCAATTACGTTCATTTCAGAAATGTAAAGGACCTCAGTGGAAAAAAGCCCAGTATAAAATTCACGGAAACATTTCACGATGAAGGCCAGATTGATATGCATGCTGCGATGAAAGCATACTATGACATCGGGTACAAAGGGCCGATCCGTCCTGACCATGTGCCGACTATGGCGGGTGACAACAATGACCGGCCAGGATATTCCACCATAGGAACCTTGTTCGCAATAGGGTATATGCGTGGACTAATGGAATCAATCAGTAAAAACGCAAACAAAGTATAGGCTATTTATGGCAAAATTTAGTTTTCGCAAAACGGTGATGGTTGTTCAATAAAAGCAGTAACCTTATTAAAATATATATGCATGAAAGATAACCGCAGAAAGTTTCTTAAGAAAAGTGCGTCTTTGACTACTGCTTTTTCCATTGGTGGCATCACGGCCGCAAATGCTGCGGCGCTGGGTAATGCAGATGCGCAAATCTTACACGCAAGAATCGCCGCTTCAAAAGATGATTTTGTAAAAGACGCTGGAATGCAATTGTGCCTGGCATATTTCGCGGGCAAAGAACCGCGCAAAATAGATTTGGCAAGACAGATGGGTGTATTGGGCGCCGTTGGTGGAATCAATCCGAAAATGGTTGGCATGGAAACAGCCAACAATTGGGACCTTCCCGTAATCAAAGCAGTAAAAGAAGCATGGGACAAGGAAGGACTAAGACTCACGGTCATTGAAGGTCCTCCCTCGTTGTATACGAAAACAAAGCTCGGCCTCGAAGGTCGCGATGAAGAAATTGCCAACTTTATCACGTTCATGAAAAACATTGCGCAGGTTGGCGTTAACACGGTGTGCTACAACTGGATGCCCCTTATTAGTTGGGCCCGCACGGATAAGGCCAGACCAGATCGTGGCGGTGCATTGGTGATGGGCTTTGATATCGATGCCGTTACGGGTGATCCCATAACGGAGTATGGAACCATTACGCACGACATGATGTGGAAGAACCTGGCGTATTTTCTGAAAGCCGTTGTTCCGGAGGCTGAGAGATATGGTATCAATTTATCCCTTCATCCGGATGACCCGCCGATTGATGCTATTCGCGGCATCCCACGAATCATGACGTCTGTGGCTGCCTTCAAGCGCATGATAGATATTTACCCAAGTCCAAACAATGGTATCACCTGGGATGGGACTTTTGGTGAAATGGGTGGAAAAGATCAGCAGGAAGATCTCCTGACTGCCATTGAATATTTCGGAAAACGCAAGGTCATTAGCTTTGTCCATTTCAGGAATGTGCGCGGATACCGGGAGCACTTTTATGAAACGTTTATTGACGAAGGGCAAATGGATATGGTGAAGTTGATGCAGAAACTTTACGACACCGGTTTCAAAGGACCATTGCGTCCTGATCATGTGCCCACCATGGCCGGCGACAGCAACGATTTCCCTGGTTATAGTACAATCGGTACACTGTTTGCCATTGGTTACATAAGGGGCTTGATAGACTCAGTACGGGGAACTACACTTACCAGGTAAGACAGTATTGTAATACTTTCAGAAATTGAATATTAAACAACCCAAACTTTCTAAAATGATTAAAAAAGCAATCTTTATTATCGCAATGGTTTTGCCGTGTCTTTTGTCAAAGGCTCAAAATATCGGTGCTCCGCCTGAATATGTGAAAGCATTAACCGCCGAATGGAAAGGTGAAAGATCTCCCGATGGTCGTCCGAAAGTTTCAGACGATATGCTGGTGCGATTGCAAAATGCTACACTCGAACAGATATGGGGTTATTTGCGTAACAAGGGATTTAATAATCAGGTAGAAAGCAATTGGGTTATCCTTAAACCTGGCGAAACGATGGTTGGGCGTGTGGTGACGGCACAGTTTATGCCGGCGAGACCAGACCTTGAAACATATGTGAAGGCACAAGGCCTGGCAGAGGGACGCAATCAGCATGGGGGAAAGAACATTTGGCCCATTGATGTATTAACCAAAGGCGACATTTATGTGGCCGATGGCTTTGGTAAAATAAAAGACGGTACATTGATCGGTTCAAGTTTGGGCAATGCCGTTTATGGAAAGACGGGCAAAGGCGTAATATTTTACGGATCGATAAGAGACATGCAGGAGTTAAAGGATACGCAGGGTTTCAATGCATGGGTAAAAGGAAGCGACCCTTCCGCCATAAAGAACATGACGCCTACTTCCATCAATGCACCAATCCGTATTGGGGAGGTAACGGTGTTTCCCGGTGATGTTGTGTTTGCAAATGACTATGGTGTCGTGTTTGTTCCGGCTTACCTGGTCGAAGACCTTGTGACCACTTCTGAGATGACGGGCCTGCGCGATGAATTTGAAAGATACATGTTGCAGTTGGGCAAGTATCCTGGAGGCGAAGTGCACGGCGAATGGTCCGATAAAATGAAAGACGAGTTCCGGGCATGGTTTGCAAAATACCCCAAAAAGACGGCGATTACTTCAAAAGATATAGAGGCCTATTTAGACAAAGGTGATCGGTAAGTAGCCCGGTATCAAATCGTTTACAAAATAAAAATCAAATTTAAATTCAGCGTAATGAAGTATATTGTGTCAGCAGTTTTATCGTTTTTCCTTATCCTTTTCTTAAATAATAGTTTGTTTTCACAAACTATCTCAAAGGAGGAATTGGTATTTCTTACTTCGGAGTGGAAGGGAGAACGTTTTCCGGATGGACGGCCCAAAGTTCCTGATGCGTTTTTGGAACGGGCGTTGCACATCAATATTGATGATGCATGGACCGTTTTAAAAAACTATGGTTACGTAAACCAGTTTGAGGGCGGTTGGAAGATGGTAAAAGACGATGTGCCGGTAATAGGCCGTGCCGTCACGGCGATGTTCATGCCTAGCCGTCCGGACGTTGAAAAAAATATTAAGGACCGTGGAATACAAAACGGGAGAAAGGGAAATACAAATTCATGGCCTATTGAAACATTGGTGAAAGGAGATGTTTATGTGGCTGACGGTTTTGGAAAAATAGGAGGCGGTACTTTGATGGGTTCAACTTTGGCAACATCCATTTACAGTAAGTCTGGCAATGGTGTAGTCTTCAACGGCGCCTCAAGAGACCTCGGGGAAATTGAGGATATAAAGGGTTTTAATGCATTTGTTCGTGATTTCCATCCATCGTTTCTGGAAGAAATGGTATTGATGGGTCTCAATACAGCCATTCGCATCGGCAATGCAATAGTGTTACCCGGCGATCTTGTCATTGCTAGACGCGAAGGTGTACTCTTTGTTCCTGCGCATATGGTGGAAGAAGTAATTTCCACGGCTGAGTTTGTAATACGCAAAGATCAATTTGGTTTTGAAATGGTTAAATCGGGTCGTTACTCTACAGGCCAGATTGACAGCCAATGGACAGACGAAATAAAAAATGAATTCATTAAGTGGCTTGAAAAACATCCGGAATTGGGAAAGATGACCCGGGCTGAACTTGACAAAATAATGAATAAGAGAACCTGGTAGATTGATTCCTAATTATTGTTCACCATTTCACGGTATGCCATCATGAAAAACAGTATCAAGAAAATTGCAGAAGAAAACAGAAAACAGGAAAAGGCAGAAGCCATTGCCGCACAGGCGGAGATCGATAATCCTTCAACCAAAGACGACCGCCGGAACTTTCTCAAAAAAACAGTCTTAGGAGGAATAACACTGACCGGTTTGATGGGTATGCCCGTCGAAGAGGTGGTTGCAAAAACAACTTCAAAGGTTACGCGACTGGGGTCTCCTTCAGATTTGAGAATTACGGACATGCGATATACCACCATCACCAATGGCAACGGTGCGACTAATGCCCGCAACGTACTCTTGCGCATTGATACCAACCAGGGTATTTATGGCCTGGGCGAGGTAAGAGATGGGGGAGATGCAAGATTTGCTCTTTATTTAAAGAGCCGCATCCTTGGCCTTAATCCCTGCAATGTAGAAATGATCTTTAAGATCATTAAACAATTCGGCGGGCACGGGCGAATGGGCGGCGGTGTATGCGGTGTTGAAATGGCACTGTGGGATCTGGCGGGTAAAGCGTTTAATGCCCCTGTCTGGGCGATGCTCGGTGGAAAATACAGGGAAAAAGTAAGATTGTATTCCTACATACCCGATTCAGGTGGCGTACCGTTGGCAAAGATGGATATCAATAAATTCAAAGCAGACGTAAAGCACCGGATGGAAGAGCAGGGATTTACCTGGCTCAAGTGTCATCCGGGAATTGAAAAGATCAGCAGCATCCCCGGCACAACGGTGAATACCAAATTTGTTCCCGGCTTTGATGAAAAGGTTACGCCCTCCCGCAGTCAGCATTACCTTTCTTACCAGAATACCAGACACGCCTTCACCGGCATACAGATTACCAGCAAAGGGCTGGATGAATTGGCAAAATATGTAGATACCATTCGGAGCATCGTGGGTTACGATATTCCATTGTCTGCCGATCATCAGGGACACTTTGATGTGAACATGTGCATCAAGGTTGGTAACGCGCTTGAGCGTTTCAATTTAGCCTCACTGGAAGACTTCCTCCCATGGGATGATACGGATCATTTGAAAATGATAACGGATACCATCAATACCCCTACCATGACCGGTGAAGATATCTATCTGAAAGAAGAATTCAGGAAACTTTGCGATACGCATGCAGTGGATATTATTCAACCGGATATGGGATCATCCGGGGGAATTTTGGAAACCAAAAAAATAGGAGACTACGCTGAAGAAACTGAAACACCCATGGTGATGCACTTTGCGGGATCGCCCATTTGCTTTATGGCGAATGTGCATTCCGCTGCGGCTACACAAAATGCCCTGGCGCTGGAAGTGCCGAACCAGATCGTTGATAACCCCTGGTGGCCAAACCTGGTGAAAATGGTTGGCAAGCAACCTTTGTATACCAAGGGCTATGCAAACGTACCTGAAGATGCTCCGGGGCTGGGAATTGAGTTAAATGATGAAGAAATAAAAAAACACCTTCATCCGGAAGATACAAGTTATTTTGAGGCCACCCCGCAATGGAATGAGGTGCGCTCTTATGACCGGCTATGGAGCTAAAAAGATGAAGACATGAATGCTCCAGCGACGCAAATTTGATCAAACGGTTACTGTTAATGATTTTTATATTCTCATATTTTCCTGAGCCTAAAAATGCAAATACCTATGAAGTATCTCGTTGCGGTTGTCCTGTCTGTTTTCTTAATCGGTGGCAAATCCATGGATGAATTCCCACAGGCTGAAATTTCAAATGGGCTTATCCATGCCCGGCTTTACCTCCCGGATAGTAAAGCCGGATATTATCGTGGTTCAAGATTTGATTGGTCGGGTGTGATCGCTGAACTGGAATACAACGGACATACGTATTTTGGACAGTGGTTTGAGAAATACAGCCCCACACTGCATGATGCTATAATGGGGCCGGTAGAAGCGTTTTCACCCATAGGCTATGATGATGCAAAGGCAGGCGATAGCTTTCTCATGGTGGGTATCGGTATGGTTACGAAACCGGATGAGTCAAAGCACCTTTTCGCCAACTACTACCCGGTTGCTAATTCCGGTATATGGAATGTGAAAAAGAAGGCAGACCGGGTAACGTTTGTGCAAAAACTGGATGATGAAGGATATGCTTATGAATACAAAAAAACGGTGCAACTCATAAAAGGCAAGCCGGAAATGGTTTTGTTGCATAGCTTGAAAAATACAGGCAGACAGACCCTTGAAACAAACGTATATAATCACAATTTTTTTGTGATGGATCAGCAACCAACCGGCCCTGACTTTGACGTTACATTTCCTTTTAGCCTGAAAAGCGAAGTAGACGGAAGAGGAGCTTTTGGAAAATTACAGGATAACCAGATTCAGTTTCGCAAAGAACTCGTAGACAATGAACATGTATATTATGGATCGCTTGAGGGATTCACCAATAGCCCGGGCGATTATGATATAAAAATCGAAAACCACAAAACAGGCGCCGCAGTAAGGATCACCAGCGATCAGCCGCTTTCAAAATTAGTATTCTGGTGCGCACCAAAAACGTTGTCTCCGGAACCCTACATCCAGATAAAGGTTGAGCCGGGTGAAACCTTTGAATGGAAAACATTTTATCAATTCTATATTTGCGACACTAAATAATATATGACACAAAGATTATTATTTGCCGGGTTGTTGGTTTTGGGAAGCTGCAACAATACTGACCAGAATGAAAGTACGGTCGCCAAGGAAACCGGCAAGGATTATCCTGCCTATGGTGGTAACAATGCGAACAACCGGTACTCACCCTTAACGCAGATAAATGCTGACAATGTAAAAAATCTGCAGGTTGCCTGGACCTATTTCGCGAATGACAAGCCCGACTCAACCAACAAGATATCCGCGCGACAAAGTGCGATACAGTGTCAGCCGATCGTCGTGGACGGAATTATGTATGGTACCTCTGCCGAACTTAATTTGTTTGCCTTAGATGCCGGGACCGGTGAACAGCTGTGGAAATTTGAACCTTCCAAGGAAAAACTCAACAGTAACAGGGGTGTTACATATTGGGAGAGCGGTGATGACAAACGCATTCTTTATACAGTAGGCCCTTTTTTATATGCCGTCGATGCTTTGACCGGTGCATTGGTGACAACATTTGGTGATCATGGAAGAACAGATCTGCATGAAGGTCTTGGCGATAACCTCAACCATGACGTACAAAGTCTCCGTGTAAATGCAACCTCTCCGGGCGTAATCTATAAAAACACGTTTGTGATTGGGTCAAGTCTGACTGAAGCCGGTGATGCCCCTCCGGGACACATCCGTGCTTTTGATGTCATAACAGGAAAATTGAAATGGGTATTCCACACCATTCCGCAACCAGGAGAATTTGGGTATGATACATGGCCCGATAGCGCTTACCAAAAGATCGGCGGTGCCAACAATTGGGCCGGGATGTCATTGGATGAAGAGCGCGGCGTGGTATATTTTGGGACGGGCTCTCCCGCATCCGACTTCTATGGTGGTGACCGTGAAGGCATCAATCTGTTTTCAAATTGCATCATGGCACTTGATGCTGAAACCGGAAAGATGAAATGGTACTTTCAGGGTATTCACCATGATCTCTGGGACCGCGACTTTCCATGCCCGCCGAACCTGGCTACGATCAACCACAACGGAAAAAGAACGGACGTGGTTGTCCAGGCGGGTAAAGATGGAAATGTGTATGTGCTGGACCGTGACACCGGTGAATCAATATTTCCAGTGGAAGAAAGGCCTGTCCCAACGGATGGCCTGCCCGGAGAACATCCTTATCCGACACAGAAGTTTTTATCAAAGCCGCTTCCGCTATCCATGCAAATGATGACTGAAGATGACATCACCGACATTTCACCGGAAGCACATGATTTTGTAAAAAAACGTTTTCTGGAATTCCCGAAAATGGAGAGTAAGTTTCAGCCGCCAAGTGAGGAGGGAACTTTGCTATTTGGATATAGCGGGGGTGCGGAATGGGGTGGCAATGCGATAGATCCCGAAGGTATTCTTTATCAGAATGTCAATATAGCGCCCTGGGAATTGGTTATGATCAGCAAGAAAAAGCTTAATGAGGAATTGACTGCTTTGTCTCCTGGAACGGCTTTGTATATGAAAAATTGTTCGGCTTGTCATGGTGCAGATAGAAATGGTAACAGTACCATAATCCCCAGCCTGCTTAATGTTGGTAAGAAACGCAGCGTTGATGAGATCGACAACTTTATCAGAACGGGGAATGGCCGGATGCCGGCGTTTCCCTACCTCTCAGACAATAACCGAAAAGCGATTATCGGTTTTCTACTTGACAATGAAATCATTCCACCACGCAATCCCGGTGAACATGAAAACGCAGTCGTGGAAACTGGGGAGCAAGCAGACTTTCCCTATTCGCCTGAATATGTCAGCAAAATATGGACACGCTTCACGGATCAGAATGGTTACCCTGCCGTCAAGCCACCATGGGGAACCTTGCATGCAATCGACCTGAACACAGGTGATTATTTATGGACCGTTCCCTTAGGAGAATTTCCTGAGCTCACTCAAAAAGGAATACCAATTACAGGGACCGAAACATATGGCGGTCCCGTTGTAACGGGTAGCGGACTGATATTCATTGCCAGCACCAGGGATGAACGCATGCGGGCATTTGATAAGAAGACGGGAAAAGTGGTTTGGGAATATCAGTTACCGGCGGGAGGGTTTGCAACACCCATTACTTACGAAGTAGAAGGCAAGCAATACATTGCTATTGCAGCAGGTGGCGGCAGGGGCGCCAAGCCGGGAGGCTGGTATATTGCATTTGCATTGCAGTAGGGTTAATGTTTATACCTTACAAAAGACTGAGCTGGTTGTATATGAGGTTCAATGATTTTGATCAATAGCCGACTTTGAATGTCCGGAGGAACAGGCCTGCAAAACAGGTCC
>JAOUDZ010000035.1 GCA_029858965.1 Cyclobacteriaceae bacterium | reverse complement strand
TTCAAAATGGTGTGGCGCAGGCGGCTGGCGTTTCGGGGCTGCTTTTCTTTATAAGAATATAGAACCTGAATTTAAACAAGCGCTGATAGGAATTGGATCAGAAACATATTCCTGTGCTCCTACTCCAGTTCAGATGGCGGCAAAAGTTGCGTATAAAAACTACAATAAAACATTGAATTATTTGAGTATGCAAACAAATATCCTGAAACAAATAGGAAATTATTGCGCGGCACATTTGAACGCATCCGGAATAAGGGTACATCCGCCTGCAGGAGGCTTTTATCTTTTTCCTGATTTCTCACACCATAAAGAAAAGTTACGTGCTCACCGAATTACAACATCAAATGAATTATGCCGGCATTTACTAGAAGACACAGGCGTTGCTCTTTTGCCTGCATCAGCTTTCGGATTTGACCAGGATTATCCAGCAGCAAGATTAGCCTATGTTGATTTTCAAGCCCCATTAGAAGGTGTTGAATTTGATTTGATGGTTGATTGCCCCAATGTTATTGAGGGAATTAGTAAGATATGCGATTGGATTGACTCATTAGGCTAAATAATAAACCACATTTATGAAAAAATATTATCTAATCGGAATTCCTTTGACCTTCATAGTCATTTTTAATTTAGGTTATGTTTTTCATGACTTATTAATGGGAACATGGTTGCATGAAAAAGAAGCGGCAATAAGCAGAGAAAGTTATATCATTCCAGCAATTGCATTAGCGTTTTTACTGTATTCAATTATACAGTCATTCTTACTGCCCATTTTTTATTTTTACGCTAAAACTCAGTATAACTGGGGGATCTTTAAAACTGCCATAGCCTTTGGAGCGTTAATAGGTTTTTTGTGGGATGCTCTACAAGGTGGCATAATTGAATACGCAACATTCAACATGCCCATAGAAGTGGTTTTTGTAGATTCAGGGTTTCATGTTGTTGAAGGAATATACACAGCCGTAATTTTAGCATTCTTCTATTCAAAATTTAATAGGCAACTACTTGAAAAGTAAAACAGAAGTGAAGCTATCTGTGAATTCAAAAGAGATCCGCACTGTAGAACCAGAACGTATGTACAAGCTTGGCTCTTGGACTATTATTATACGCCAAATTTGGTAAAGCTATATAATCCAAGTAATGAACAAATTTATCAAATACTTACAAGGCGGAGATTTAAGGTCAATTGCAGAAGTCGAGAAACTATTGCCATTGGTAAAAACCCAATCGGATTTTGACGAATTGTTTGAAAATTTGTTTTCAATAGACAGGTTGGTCGTAATGCGAACAGCGGACGCACTAGAAAAAATATCGGCAACTAATCCTGAACTATTGTCAAACCACAAAGCAGAAATCATAAACTTTCTCGACACTGCACACGACAAGGAATTTATGTGGCATTTAGCATTAATGGTATCTCGACTTGACCTGACAACGAATCAACTGGGCAAAGTTTGGGCGAAATTGACAAAATGGGCAAAGGATAAGAAACAAAGTAGGATTGTAAGAGTGAACTCAATTCAAACACTTTTTGATTTGATGAAAAAACATAAGGTGCTTGAAACTGACTTAAACCAGACCATCCGTGAAATAAAAAAAGAGAATATGCCTTCAATCAATGCACGTTTGAAGAAATTGAAAAAGTAGCAATCTGAGAAAGTAATGGTGGTAACAATGTATATAAAAACAAGTTGAGAAAGCTGTGAATTCAAGGCTTCATGAACTTAACCCCATTAAATAAAAGATCACTCCTGAATTTTTGTCTTCTGGAGTTGATCCTTTCCGTTCCCTTTTGGGTGATCCATGCATTGGCAGGCGCAGGCGTAATTTCAAATCTTCAAATGTTGAATGCCACGTGGTCACTTACTCCGATGAAAGCAGCTGCCATTCTTATTTATCGAGAAGATGGGAAAGAGCGCGTTAAGCAACTTTTTAAACGATGTCTCGATTATAGGCGAAACTGATCAATAGAATGACGCCTATAATGGCAGTAAAATTACGAACACCTTCTGCTTAAAAATGATACTAAAAATTCCATTTTATGGCTGAATCATTCCTATAGTTGAATAACACCGAATCTCTAGTTATTTTTAAATGACTGGAATCCGATCAAAAAAGCAAAAGTGTTTACATCAGAAATATTATATTCAGCAGCCAGATTGATTTTCCAAATGGAATAAGTAACACCAAAAAAACCCTGCGTAACTAATAGATTTTCTTTAGCAAGATCAACTTTAGTGGTTGTTTCAGTTCCCATTACAAATCCTTCTCTAATGCCTAAATAAGGAGTAAGAAAGGCTATTTTTTTACTAACCAGCAGATCAAGACTACCAATGTTAATATTATAATCAGGAACTCCGGTGAGCGAAGTGAAGGATGCTCTAATCGCCGTAGCGGGTATTTTTTTAGACTCTTTTATAAAGGAATATTTCAATTCACCGCCAATCATACCATAATTTGCATCTAGTGCTTTGGTCCAAAAAGCCCCAATTTCCACTTTATCAGATATACCATATTTCCCGCGAATCGATGGAATTTTAATCCTATCACCTAAAGGACAATCTTCATCTGGATGCGTAAAGGTGTTGATCCAGGCAAGATCGTGTTGGTTAACAGGTGTAGATGAGTAGTCGATGGCGATGCTAAAATGCCGTTTACCAATAGTTTTGGCAGAAGCTAATGATTTGAATGTTGCAAGTTCACCAACTTGTCTGGTGTATCTCTTCCATTGATCTTGTGTTAGTGAAGGGTCAATAACCATTGAACAACTTTCGACGCTTGGGTCAATATGCCAATAAACATTGCTGCCTGTCGTCTGCCCATATACTTGCGGCGTAAAGAACAATACGCCCAAAGCAACCTTCATGACAATTTGGGTTTTCATATGATTTAGATTGTTGGAATTCTCCATGAAGGTAGCCAAGCGACTTTTAGCAGCGCAATGATAATGATCATTACTTTTTGATGCGTTTTAACACCGTAATTATTTAGACCAGATAATCATTTTGGTATTGACATTCTGATGCCTTCTTGTCCGCACCAGGCCAAAGAAACTAACAGCTTGTGATAAAATGCTGCCAAATCAAATGGAAAAACACATTATATGGTATATAGTGTTTTCCTCACGTGTGCGCGAACTAGTTTCAATCTCTTTTTGTCATCATTATGGAAGCCAGGACATTACTGGATGTGTTCAAAGCCCCTGTTTAGAAGATGAAAAGTATATTGTTTTTATGTATATCCCTCCTTTTGTCATTCCAGAAAGACCCCTTTGAAAGGAAGCGGGAAGAAATGGTTTCACAAACCATAGAAAAGAATGGCGTAACAGACAAGGCCGTGCTGAAGTCAATGCGGGCGGTAAAGCGGCATTTGTTCGTACCTGAAGATATTGCATCCAGCGCCTATGAAGACAGGCCTTTGCCCATAGGTTACGGTCAGACCATTTCACAACCCTTCATTGTTGCCTACATGACTGAAGTGATTAAACCAAAACCTGAGTACAACGTGCTGGAGATTGGAACGGGGTCCGGTTATCAGGCCGCAGTCCTGGCTGAAATTGTAAAAGAAGTATACACCATAGAAATAATCCCGGAACTTGGGAATGCCGCTGCCGCAAGATTAAAGAAATTGGGATACCGTAATGTGACTGCAAAAGTAGCCGACGGATATTTTGGCTGGCCTGAACACGGACCTTATGATGCCATCGTCGTAACGGCGGCGGCTGAATTTGTTCCACCTCCTTTGCTTGAGCAACTAAAAGATGGCGGCAAAATAGTCATACCGATTGGTTCTCCGTTTATGAATCAAACGCTTATGGTAATAGAGAAAAAAGGAAAGAAAATAACCACCAGGAGTTTGATGCCTGTGGTTTTTGTACCGTTTACAAGAGAGAAGGACTGAAGCCAGTGAGGGCTATAATACATCTCACTCTGCTTTCTTAGAAGTTGCCTTCCATGTAACAACATAATGGCGTGATTAGCCGCAACACCTCACGACTGACTGACCACCCACCCATCAAGCATGAAGACATTCAGACTTCCTGTATCCATAGCCCTCCTTTCTGCTGCCATCATTGCGTTTCAGCTTGCTTTAATACAAATACTCTCTATCGTGCAATGGTACCATTTTGCGTATATGGTTATATCTGTAGCACTGCTTGGATTTGGTGCAGCAGGATCAATGCTTGCCATACTCCGTAAAAGTATGGTAAGCCATACAATATTGCTCACCCCGATTTCAATGATGTTGACCGGTATGGCAATGTCTGTGGTTACTGATGTCTCACAAATGGCTGTTGTCCGCTTCGATTCCTATTTATTGTTTTCTGAATATACCCATATCGGAAAGTTATTTATTACCTACCTGTCGTTTTTTGTTCCGTTCTTCCTCGGGGCTTTAGCCATCGGGTTAGTATTTGTGAAATATGTTGATGATATCGGGAAAATATATTTTGCGAATCTATTGGGTTCGGGTGCAGGAGGTGTAACGGCTTTACTCCTTATATGGTTCTTCTTTCCAAACCAATTGCCAGCCTTAATTGCAATCTTGCCGGTGCTGGCCGGATTGCTAATCATTCCAAAAGCTAAATGGCATTTACCTGTTGCTTTTGCGCTGGTCGCCGGTGCGTTAATCACCTGGAAGTGTTTGTCCCCGCCTCAGCTAGTCTCATCGGAATTCAAAGATATTAGCAAAACCCTACTCCTTCCGGACGCCAAAATTACACTGGAAAAAACGAGTCCTTATGGCGTTGTTCAAATGGTCACTTCACCAGTATTGAGATACGCTCCCGGGATGAGTCTTACCGCTCAAAAAACCGCGAAGGTGAAAATGGCCGCGTTCATAAACGGTGATTGGTTTGGGCCCGTTACGGATTGGAAGCAATCGGACACTTCCATGATCCTTGATTATACAACTTCAGCGTTACCTTACACAATGGGGCAAAGAAACAATGTGGTGGTACTGCAGCCGGGTACGGGTATTGACGTCGCACATGCCGTGAGCCGGGGCGCAAAAAATGTTGTAGCGGTTGAAGCCAATCCGATAATGCTATCCACTTTAAAATACCAATTTGCAAGGGACACTGATTCACTGTTTTCTCATCCTGCGGTATCTGTCCATAGTCTTGAGCCACGTACATTCTTGTCCATGGATACCTCACATTTTGATCTAATTGTATTGCCTATAGTAGGAGCATTTGGTGGCTCATCAGGATTATATGCAATGCATGAACAATTTATGCTAACCAGGGAATCATTCCAGGAAATGTGGCGCTCACTGAATGCACACGGAGTTATCAGTGTAACATCCTGGATGGACTATCCCGTTCGCAACCCCTTAAAAATTCTGGCGACGATGGTAGAAGTCCTTAACACATTTGGCATACACAATGCAAAAGATCATATTGCCGCAATCCGGAGTTGGGGCACGATAACCTTTGTGATGTCAAAGTCATCCTTGCAGGAAAATGAAATCAATGATATCAGAAGCTTTTGTGAACAGATGATGTTCGATCCGGCTATTCTTCCGCAAGTGAGTGTTGAAGAGCGAACACGGTATAACCAGTTTCAGGATGATCTTTTTTTTGATTACGTTGACAAGATATTTTCACCAGAAAGAGATGCGCTTTACGCGGACTATGATTTTAACATCAAACCGGCTACAGACAATAAACCTTATTTCTCTCAATATATTAAGTGGGGCAGTCTTAACCGGCTGGCACAATTCTTTGGCAACCGCTCGCTCCCATTTTTCGAAATAGGTTCACTGCTGGTTATTGTTACACTGATTCAGATTTCTGTAGCTTCATTGGTATTTATTCTTCTTCCCCTGTTTATAATCGGATGGAGGGGCAAAAGCAAGGCCAGCATTGTCCTTTACTTTAGTGGAATAGGGCTCGGTTATATGTTTGTTGAAATGGTATTCATTCAGCGCCTCATACTATATTTTGGGAGTCCGCTATATGCTGCCTCAGCAGTCATTACGGCGTTGTTGATTTTCTCAGGGTTAGGAAGCTATCATTCGAACTACTTTTCGTTAAACAAAAAAAGGCTGCTGCTGATTTTCACATTCATCATTTCTATACTTTTTGTTTATTCATTTACATTAACGACTGTGTTGCAGCAGACGGTTCATGTAAACCTGTTCTTAAAAGTGTTGATTGTACTCCTGATTATCGCACCCCTGGCATTCTGCATGGGTATCCCCTTCCCTGCCGGCCTAACGCATATTTCAAAAAAGACCAAAGAACTGGTACCCTGGGCCTGGGGGATCAACGGCTGTGTGTCAGTGATCAGCACTGTTCTTGCCACGATGGTCGCAGCTGAAATGGGATTTACATGGGTAATCCTGTTTGCCGCATTAGCATATTGTCTTCCTTTGTTTGTGCAGTTAAGCAAGGAAGCAGGACCTGCATCAATTACAGAACGCCAATAACAAAAGATATACTCGATATATGAAAACACTGAAAAGTATGAAAGTCATGCAGTTGGCAATGATTACTACCCCGCAACGGTGCAAGACTAGTAGCAAATTACACTGGCAGCAGGTGCTCAAAATCATGGATTCTGGCAATTTGCTGTCGTATTATCTTTCAATCCAAAAATTCAAATCCCTGACATCCAGTGGCATCGTATTTAGATAGCCGGATTACTTCACGGGTATAGCAGTGGCCGGAAAACACAGTCTGTCTGGTTGTTTCAACATTTCAGTAGATTGGTAATCGCTATAGCCTTGGAATTCATGAAATTCAACGTCATCATAACAAATTACTAAGATATGAATCTCCTGATAATAGGCGGTACAGGAAAAACAGGGCGTGAATTGATCAAACAAGGGCTGGATCAAGGGCATTTCATTACTGCCATGGTGCGTAACCCTGCTAAATTGAGAAATGATAATCCCAAGCTAAAAGTAATTAAAGGAAATGTTCTTATTCCTGAAGATTTAGAGATTGCCGTTCAAGGGCAAGATGCAGTATTATCAGCACTGGGACATAAACGCTTCTTTATTAAGACAAGTATCCTTTCAAAGGGTACAAAGAATATTATCAGTGCAATGGATAAAACCAATGTAAAACGATTTATCTGCATTACATCGCTGGGTATACAGGATAGCAAATTCAGGCTTGGGTTGTATTATACCCTATTTGTAATCCCCGTAATTCTTTTCTTCTATTTTAGAGATAAAGCGAAGCAAGAAAGACTCATTATGAAAAGTAAATTGGATTGGACTATCGTTCGTCCTGGCCAGCTTACCAATGGAACAAAAAGAACAACGTACAGCCATGGGCCTAAGCTTGGAAGCTACATTTTGACAAACATGATTTCACGAAAAAATGTAGCTCATTTTATGCTGAAGCAAGTGAGTGAAAAAACCTACATGCACAAGACTCCCGGTATCATATACTAGCTGACTGAAGCTAAGAATGCATAGGTAATGCTAGAACAAGAAACTGACATCCATGAGTAGGCAATTATTAGTTCCATTGCTGATTGCAATCATAACGACTGTTAATATTCGCGGTTGTTTCTTTAACCTTAACATCCGTACTAGCATTTATACCTGGCATGATTATCCCTTCATAATCTGCCTTAATACATTTTACAAGAAGGTACCCAATCCTGACAGCATATTGACGCTCTACTTAGTATTGTTGGGAATTCAATTTATCCACTTCACCGAAGAATACTTAACTGATTTTAATATAGAAGTACCCTTACTTTTAGGTCAGGAAGCCTACCCAAAAGATTATTGGTTACCATTCAACATGGTAGCCTATTCCATATTTACGATCGGAGGTTTAAGCGGACAAAGGAGCTGATGATCATCCCGCTGTTTTTCATTATCGTGGGTGTCCTCTTAAATGCCATAGGTCATATCATGGCATCAATCTACGTTGGAGGTTATTTTTCAGGGCTATACACAGCACTGCTTTATGTCGTTATCGGCCCAATAATGATGAACAGAATATTGAATGAGACTAGGACTATGGTCATGAAGTAAGAAAATTGAAGAAACGGTTTTGGTTGGACGATTCCGCGCCGGCAATGGAAAACACACCGAACAGATTAGGATGATATTTTATTCACGACGTATATTTTTTTGAAGGACGCCTCAGGGTACCTTTTTCCCTAAACATTTGCACATCCGTGCTTGACCTGACGTTTCAGATTATTGTATGCTGCCCATTCATCCCTGTCTGTTTATTTTTCTGGTACTGCCTCCATCAAAAGTTGGTAAGCTTTGTTTAACGCTTTTGCTCCTTCCCCGGCACCCTTGTAGTGCCCAAGCCTCACAACCACCAGGCCATGCGAAGGGATAATTGTCGCAGATTGACCGCCTGCTCCTTGCATCGAGTAAGCTTCTTTTGGTATGGGGTCCCCGCCATCACCGTTAACCCAAAAGAAACCACCGTAAATCGGCCGGCCATCTTTAACCCACGGCTCTGCAAGCGTGCTTACAAAATCGACAAATCCTTCCGGCAAAATTCTTTCGCCGTTCCATACACCATCCTGCAAATACAAATTACCAAGCCTGGCCCAATCGCGTGCGGATGCAAATTCGTATCCCTGTGTGAGGAAATTACCATAAGGGTCGGCCTCCATGATCATGGAGCGTATCCCAATCTTATCAAACAATGCGCGTTGCGGAAATTCATGGTAATTTTCACCACGTCCTTCCACGCCCAGGCGAATAAGATAATTGATCAGTACCGGGTCGGAGTTGCGATAGCGGCCTACTGTATTTGGAAGCCATTGCTGGGGCCTTGTTGCCGCCCATTGAAATGAATTGATGCATCCGGTGTATACATACAGGTGATCCGGATATCCAATGGAAGGATCAAAATCTGGATCTTGCGGCGCGCGGAATCGCAATCCACTTGACATGTGGAGAATGTCTTTAATTTTGATCTGCGCACGACCATCTCCTTCGCGCTGCCACTCAGGAATTGGCGCCACCTGATCAAGCGTATAAACGCCCTGATTGATGAGCACACCCAGCATGGTTGCAGTAAGGCTTTTGCCCATTGACCAGCTTTCAAGTGGCGTATCTTTAGAAATACCATCACCATACCGCTCTCCTATCACCCTGCCTTTGTAAGTAACTACAAAAGCCGCGGTCATTCCGTCGCCTTCAAAGGCTGCATCAACCGCTTGGCGGACTTTATCCATATCCAATTCAGCAGGCATAGGTTCTTCAGGCAAAACGTCACCAATCGGCCATGGTGTTGTACCGGCATCAGGCAGGTTACGGCTTATTTTCTGCGGCTCGTAATAAACTTTATCCATCCCCATTGGAAGCGTTACACATCCCTGGCTTTGATCACCTAAGTATATTGCCGTACGTGTAACACCACTTGGCAACGTAATCGAAACTGTTTTCTTCTCAAAGTCCACAACGGGTTTGCTTACTTTGGTTCGTTCTTCAAAAGGACTTGCAAATCCGCCAACATTCGTCTCGGCAAATTCCGGGTCCAGTCCTGTGATAAATACTGCCGAGCAAAGAATTTTGGCATAACCGGAAGTGTGGTGTTCCAATGCATCCCCGGGGGGAACTTCATACGGTGTATTCAACTCAAGTGAATCACCACGCGCAATCATCTTTGCCTTGGCGGCAGCTGGATCTTCAGGTTCCTGATTAGGTGCCGGCTGCTGACAGCTTGCTAGTGTGGTGATCAACAAGACAGATGCGAGGTATCTCCAGGTGGAATTCTTTATCATAAGCTAAAGATACAAAACCCTGCCATGCTGCGCTGTGATGAGGATGGATGAATTGTGAGATACTTAGTTATGGGAAAAGGTATAGGGATAAGGTATAGGGTATCGGGTATCGGGTATGGGGTATAGGGGTAAGGGATAAGGCATAGGGTAAAGGATAAGGGTATGGGGAAGGGTAGTAATGGCATAGGAAACCTCAGCACGAGGAAAATCTTGATACACCAATAGTGGCCAAAGACGCTGTTTATAGCCTAGTTGTAATTGGACCAAGTTGACACATATCAATTTGGCTAAAGATGAAAAATTAATTGCCTAACTTAACACTGATCATCAACACCGGTGTCAGAGCATAAAATTAAGGTTGTATCAATCATAACTTCAATGAAAAATATATTCATCCTGTTCTTGGCCGGCATAACCCTACTGGCGAGCTGTAAGAAAGAAAAAGAGAAGGACAACAAGGTCTCAATCGGCTCGGTTGATAACTTATACTCTGACATTCTTGGAGAAGAAAGAAAAATTTTGGTGTATATCCCACCCAGTGCGGAGACAAGCCTTTACAGCCCACAGCGTTATCCGGTTGTCTATCTCCTTGATGGTGACAGTCACTTTCATGCCGTCACCGGAATGTTACAGCAGCTCAGCCGTAGCGCCTTTTGTCCTGAGATGATTGTTGTTGCCATTCCAAATACTGACCGGTCGCGGGACCTTACACCTTCTCACTCACTAATTATGCCTAATGGCGAGGAGCAGGAATTCCTCAAAACTAGTGGTGGTGGTGAACACTTCACCTCATTTATCGAAAAGGAACTGACACCCTATATCGAGGCCAACTATCCGACAGCCCCCTATCGTATGCTGATTGGGCATTCGTTTGGCGGCTTGTTCGCAATCAATACACTGGTGAATCATCCGGGGCTGTTTAATGCCTATGTGGCTATTGATCCAAGCATGTGGTGGGATAACAGGAGGCTACTCAACAAAATCGATTCGTCGGTAAGAAACATGAACCTAACCCACAAGAGCCTGTTTATTTCAGTTGCCAATACGATGCCCATGAACATGGACACGCTGAATGTAGCGAAAGACACCACGACTGCAACTTCACATATTCGTTCAATATTAACTTTGGCCAGGATCACGCAAAGATATCCAGCCAATGGCCTGACTTTTGGCTGGAAATATTATAACGATGATAATCATGGCTCCGTCCCACTGATTTCGGAATACGACGCGCTTCGTTTCATTTTTGGCTTTTACCGCATGAGGGACAACGAGCCCACAACCGAGACACTCATAAATCACTTCAAGAAAGTATCTGATCAGATCGGATTTACAATGCTGCCACCTGAGCCAATGGTGAATGGTATGGGGTACGATAACCTTCAGCAAAACAAGTTCGAAGAAGCCTATAGTCTTTTTGCGATGAATATTGAAAATTATCCGAATAGTGCCAATGTGTTCGACAGCATGGGCGATTACTACGTTGCCGTTGATAATAAACCAAAAGCCATGGAGAGCTTTACGAAAGCACTATCCCTAAAGGAAACAAAAGAGACAAGGGATAAGCTGGATAAAATAAAGGCGGACGAAAAGTAGCTGGCATCTGTGCCGTCTATTGCGTGAGTCTAATTATATTTATACAGTAGTAGATACCTGCAAAATTTTCATATCCACGGAAGATATGAACGCCTGAGCTTGGTGAATATTCAAAAGCGAATAATGTAATTGTATAGAAATGAAAATAAAGCGAAGGAATTTTATTAAAATAAGCAGCGCACTGTTGATGACTGGCAGCTTAACTTCAAATGCAATGGAACAACATCTCACATTTTTAAGCCCCATTGACGGGGATATGTTAAACGACATGAATGATGGCGTCGTGAAGAACGGGGCCTTGCTCACGCCCGTAAAGATCAAGGCGCCATCCGGTAGCAGCATAAGGGTCAACGGAATTGCCGCAAAATATGCGGACGGGGTATTCCTGGCCGACATCCCGCTTAAAGATTATGAAAATGTGATTGAAGCAGTGGATGAAAACACCGGACAAAAGCAACACATCAGCGTATTCTGGCTAAAACATTTTACCGGCAAATACAGACTGTCGCTGGATGATAACATCTGGTTTCTAAAAGACCTTTCTGTTAATGCGGGAAAATACAAATCCATTTTCGATAACCCCTATCTGGGTTTCCTGAAACAGGTTCATGACACCTATGGTACCAAAATCCATATTAACATATTCTACCAGACAGAAGGTTTCAACCTTTCCCAGTTGACAGCGAAATACAAAGACGAATGGAAAGCAAATGCGGAATGGATCAGACTGAGTTTTCATGCGTTACAGGAAAAACCAGACCGCCCCTATCAGCATGCAGGCTACGACGAGGTGAAAACCGATTGTGAAAAAGTAATGCATGAAATCCGGAGATTTGCGGGACAGGAACTGATTAGTCCGGTAACAACACTCCACTGGGGAGAAGCCAAAGTGGAAGGCAGCCGGGCATTGCGTGACGCAGGATATACCACACAAGTTGGATACTTCGACGTTGACAGCGACGAGGCTCCTGTTTCCTACTACCTGGATGTTGCGCAGAAACGACATATCAGCAAACGTTCAATATGGCGCGACAACAGCGAGGGCATCACCTTTGTGAGGATCAGCCAGGTCATTAATTTGTATGCACTTGAGGAAATCGTTCCTAAGCTGGAGGAAGTAAGGAAAGATCCCCGCCGATCGGAATTCATAGAACTCATGATCCACGAACAGTATTTCTACCCGTTCTATGAAGCCTACCAGCCTGATTACCGTCAAAAGGTTCTGACTGCGGTGAAGTGGGCTGTCGACAACGGGTACAAGCCGGCATTTTTGGAAGAGTGTGTACTATAGAAATTTCTTTGTATGCCGACATGAAGAATAGTTGAAGCGTCAGCTTTATTGGCGATCAAAGAATGAAAGAATAGCGTTGAGCGTCTTTGTTTTTATTTCCAGTTTGAAAAATATTAAGTGAGAAATTTCCGGAAGGTATCCAGCGTTTTATTCATGCTTTATAGCATCACGAGCTTTTCCCAGCCGGCAACGGCACAACATAATTCCGCAGAGAAAAGATTCTATGTTGGTTTGAATGCCGGCACAGGACTGTTGCTACTCTCAAAAAACGATCTTAACACATCGCGGGATGCACGTTTTTCATTAGGATTTTTTGGTGGCTACAAGCCTAATCGGTGGCTTCGCACAGGGATTATCCTTAATGGCTGGCTTATTGAAGCCTTCGGGGCTTTTGGCAGTAATCCTGAAAAGGGTGTAAGCATAAGCAACGTTTATGGCCAGCTTCAGATTTTTCCATTTGCGGAATTTCCCATTTTTGCAAATATATCCGGCGGCTACTCGAGTTATACCAATCACCATCCGGATGAATTTAATGCGCATGGTAGCGGGGGGTTGTTTGGGTTGGGGTATGAAAAAGATTTATCAAAGCGTCTTGCGGCTTCATTCGTAGTCAACTATGGTTTCGGCAGATTTAAGGATGTCGAGAATGTGGCTGCCGTTGTAAAAAATCAACACTATGATGTCATCGAGTTTTTGGTGGCCATTGTGTATCATTAGATAAGCATATCAATGGAATAGTTTTGAAATGGTTTTACTGCAATAAAAGCATGAATATAATATTTGGATTTTCGTTTTTGATGGTTTTCTCTATCACAAATGTTTGCGCGCAAAACGAACATGCTAAAACACCAGGGTATGACTTGCCGGAAATTTTAAAAACTATTGACGGGAGAAATGTAACCTCATCAGCTGCATGGAAAAAAGACAGGAGACCTGAAATTGTAACCTTGTTTGAAGATAATGTATACGGGCAAATGCCGGAGCGCTATGATAAGATTGCGTTCAATGTTACCCACGATGTTGCAGACGCGATGGACGGAAAGGCACACCTGAAGGAGGTGACCATAACAGTATGGAAAGCCGGCAAGTCAATGGATATACACCTGATTTTATTTACGCCCAATAACAAAAAACGGGCATCTGTTTTCTTGCTGATCAATAACAGGGACAAAGACAATACCGACCCTGCCAGAAACAATAAAAGTGGCTTTTGGCCGGCCGAGATGCTTATTGACAGCGGTTACGCGATTGCCGCATTTCATGTAAGCGATGCCGCACCCGATGATAAAGACACTTACCAGCATGGCGTTTTGCAACTCTATCCTGAACAGTTGCGTGCCGACAACGGCATGAAAGCCATAGGCGCCTGGGCATGGGCCGCCAGCCGTGTAATGGATTATTTCAAAACAGACAAAGACATAGATTTTACAAAGGTTAATCTCGTCGGTCATTCACGCGGTGGAAAAACAGCCCTATGGGCAGGTGCGCAGGATCAACGGTTTGCTATGGTATTTTCCAGTTGTTCAGGCAATACAGGTGCTGCTTTGGCAAGAAGACATGTTGGCGAATCTGTGAAGGAAATCAATACGGCATTTCCGCACTGGTTTAATAACAATTATAAAAAATTTAATGACGATGTAAATGCCCTGCCCGTTGACCAGCACATGCTGATCGCATTGATTGCACCACGGCCCGTGTACACTACCTCCGCAACAGAGGATATCTGGGCCGACCCGCTGGGTTCCTACATTTCTTTGCTTGAAGCTCAACCGGTGTATTCACTATATGGAAAGCAATCAGCGCTAACCGCTGAACCGCCACCGCCGAACACCCCAATTATCAATTCAATTCTCGGATACCATAACAGGGAGGGCATCCATAATCTTACCCCCTATGACTGGAGCAATTTTATAGAGTTCGCCAATTACCAATACGTGCTAAAGTAAGTGGGATAGTCAAGCGTTAATACTAGTCTAAGAAAATGATAAAACTCATTGTTATAGTTGTTCCGCTGATGGTTTACCAGGTATCATTCAGTCAGTCTGTCCAAAATGAAAAAGTCTATTTTACTGCAGGGTTTAAAATTGGCGAGATAACCAATAGCAGTGCGATTGTACTAACCCGTCTCTGTAAATCACCGAAACCCAACCCCGTTATTCATGATCGAAATCCTCCTCCATTTAGAGCACCGAAAGACTTTGACGATACTATGCCTGTGAATCAAATGGATGGTGCTGTAGAAGGCGTAATGGGTCAGGTGAGCATTGAACTTTATTCAACTACAGATACGATCGCTACAGGATGGAACTATGTGTCTTCCTACAAGGATTACACAATCAAAACCACATTCGAAAGCCTCAGACCGGATACAGAGTACCGTATTGTCCTTTTGGGAAGGAAAACTGAAAATTCTCCGATCACTTCAATTGCGGGACAATTCAGAACCGCGCCGAATCCACAACAAATTAAACCGGTGCTTTTCACCTCTTCTACGTGTCAGTATTTTTGGGACTTTGACGATTCCGTCAGGGGATTTAAAATTTACGACAGGATGCTTGAATTGAACCCGGACTTTCACTGCCAAACCGGGGATTATGTCTATTACGATAAGCCAGGCCCCATGGCCTATACCATTGCCAAGGCAAGACATAAATGGACTGCTATTAATGCATGGCCGTCTTTAGTTGATTTTTATGCAAGAACGCCGCTGTTCATTCAAAAAGACGACCATGATATTACAAAAGATGATGTTACGCCTTTCAGTCAGCCTTTTGGTGAACTTTCTTTTCAGGATGGCCTGGCAATCTGGTATGAACAAACGCCTACCATTGAAAATAAGCCTTACAGAAGTTCAAGATATGGAATGGATTTGGAAATTTGGTTTGTCGAAGGCCGTGAATTCAGAAATGCTAACAATGCCGATACTCCAAACAAAACAATATGGGGAGATGAACAGAAGGAGTGGTTCGTAGAATCCGTTAAGAATTCTAATGCGACATTCAAAATTCTGATGTCTCCCACGCCAGTAGTAGGGCCAGATAGGGAGAGCAAAAAAGATAATCATGCTAACAATGCATACGAAAAAGAAAGTGTATGGCTCAAGGACTTCATAGCGTCACAAAAAAATATGTTCATCGTCAATGGCGATCGTCATTGGCAATATGTTTCCAAAGATGTAAGAACCGGTGTTTTGGAATTCAGTCAAGGTCCCTCAAGTGATGAACATGCACAAGGCTGGAAACCGGAGGACGTACGGCCAGAACACGAATTCTTAAGAGTCAAAGGCGGATTCCTTGCGGTGAGGGTTGACCGAATAAATAATCATCCCATAATAACCTTTACCCATTACGATGTAAATGGCAATGTTGTCAACAATAAGATTATTGCAGACAAATGAAAATGAAATTGTGCGACGAGGTAAGGATATTGCTGGTATGCATATAGTTTTCCAACTTATCAGTGCGGTCAATTGGCACCTTGCCTGATTCAACCCGTGGCCGCGATTGCTGCTTTTCTGCAAGCCTAAGGGAATATTCACTGCGCATAATTCAGGCCTGACTTTTGTCAGCCGAAAAAACTTCAAATTGTTTAAATTAGGTCTCGTACGATATGGCACATTTACCCCCACTTATCATAGACCTTGCCCTTATTCTGGCTGTTGCCGGAATCACAACGTTGATTTTTAAGAGAATCCATCAGCCGGTTGTGCTGGGCTACGTTATTGCCGGTTTTTTGGTCGGGCCACATGTATCGTTAATACCAACTGTGGTCGACGCGGAAGGGATAAGAATATGGTCCGAAATAGGTGTGATCTTTCTTTTATTTTCGCTTGGTCTTGAATTCAGTTTTAAAAAACTGATCAAAGTAGGTGGCGCCGCTTCCGTTACGGCTCTGGTTGGAGTTACGTTGATGAATGGCGCAGGCTATTTAACAGGGTATCTTCTCGGTTGGGGCATGATGGATAGCATATTCCTGGGTGCCATACTTTCCATCTCATCGACCACCATTATCATGCGTGCCTTTGACGAACTCGGTGTACGAACAAAAAAATTCGCTACACTAGTTGTTGGTGTATTGGTCGTGCAGGACTTTGTGGCCATCTTATTGTTGGTATTGCTTTCAACATTTGCTGTCAGCAGGCAGTTTGCAGGATATGAATTACTAAACCAGATTCTAAAACTTTTGTTCTTTCTAATTTTATGGTTCCTGGCCGGAATATTCTTTATCCCGACATTCTTCAAGGGAGCACGAAGTCTACTCAATGATGAAACCATGTTAATTGTTTCCATTGCTTTATGTTTACTGATGGTTTGGCTGGCTGTGGAGGTGGGGTTTTCTGCCGCCCTCGGTGCTTTTATTATGGGCTCCATACTTGCGGAAACTACCCAGGCTGAACGGATTGAAAATCTTATAAAATCAGTAAAGAACCTATTTGCTGCGATATTCTTCATTTCTGTTGGCATGATGATCGATCCTGGAGTTTTGATTGAATATAGCGTCTCGATTCTCATTATTACAGCGATCATCATTGTCGGGATGACCCTGACAATTACACTTGGTGCAATACTTTCAGGACAATCCTTGCAGCATTCGATACAGGCCGGAATGAGCTTGGCCCAAATCGGCGAGTTTTCATTTATTATCGCCTTATTAGGTGCATCGCTTAAAGTCACAAATGCCTTCCTGTATCCGATTGCTGTTGCAGCCTCAGCCCTCACAACATTTACCACACCATTTCTAATCAAAAGTTCAGGTAGTGTTTATGCGTTTCTAGAAACTCATCTACCCCAACGATGGATTAAAGGCATGAACCGGTATAGTACAAGTTCACAGCAACTTTCCGCCTTTAGCGAATGGAAGGAAATAATTCGTGCCTACGTCGTTAATTCAGCAATTCATTCCGTATTAATCGGCGCCTTAATCTTTTTTTCGGAAAAGTTCATCAAGCCATTTGTCTCCGAACTCCTCAAAGATGATCTTATCGGTTCGATTACCTCAATAGTACTCACCCTGATGCTGATGATTCCGTTCATTTGGGCGCTTTCAATACGAAGGATAAAGCGTGATGCATACGCCAATTTGTGGTTAAACAAGAAACTAAACAGGGGACCCCTCATTGCGATTGAAATAACGCGTATAGCGCTGGCAGTATTCCTGGTGAGCGTTTTAATCGATATTTATTTTTCGCTTTCTGTCGCTTTCTTTGTGGCAATTCTGTCAATGGCGATCGCCACCGTTTTATTCAACTGGAAATTGCAGCGTTTTTATGAAAGGATTGAACACCTTTTTCTGAGTAATCTTAATGAAAGAGAACGGCAACGGCCGGTGAAACAAGAGATCACTCCCTGGGACGCACATCTTGCCACGTTTGATGTTCAATCTCAATTTAAACATTCAGGAAAACAGCTGAAGGATCTTCAACTCAGAGAAAAATATGGTGTTAACATTGCGCTGATTGAAAGAGGGGCCCAGTCTATCGTTACACCTGATCGATATGAACGACTTTATCCTGGAGACAAATTATCAATCATTGGCACGGATGATCAGTTGGCGCTGATGAAAGACGTGTTCGAGGACTATCCAAACAGTAGAAGAGAACCAGAAATACAGGAAGATGAAATCACGCTACAAAATTATACAATTACCAAAGATTCCCGATTATACAATCAAACCATCCGAAATTCAGGAATCCGTAATGATGCAAACGCACTCGTGGTGGGTTTTGAAAGGAATGGGCAACGAATCCTGAATCCGGAGTCTTCTGTTTATATGCAGGAAGGAGATATCGTATGGATAGTCGGTGTGAAGCAAAAATTACAAACTTTCTTTGATAATAAATAAAGAGGTAGATGCGTGAATTCGGGCTAAGGGTACCGCAGCATCAGCCACCGTGCGATAAGCATACTTTGCTTTCTTAATTCTCGATTATTACGTTAACCCAAAAATTGTATCTGGCCTCTTGATGAAGATTTTCTATGATGCGCGTTTACAATTTAATCGTTAACGGCCAGCCCGAAAATTGTTTGCCGCCACGGCTTTGAACATCCGCATTTCGGGGCCAGCATTCAAAGGTGACTGTATTCTTCATTTTATGGAATCGAATCAGTCCATACCCTGCCCCGTTGGAATCACTATCCGGATTTGCATAGGCATACAGGGAAATTTTATTGGCAAACCCATCGAGGTAATCACCCGTCCATGGAAGTGGATTGGCAGGATCATGGTTCAAGCCAGCTTTTTCATCAGCAGGCCACCACCAGCGGCTATAATAGTCGTTGACGCTGGCCGGGACAATAAATGCCCAAGGACCATCCCCGAAGTGATGGATCCCGTGCTTTACAATTGTTGCCAAATGCTGGTCACCGCCAATATGCACAGCGTTGGCTTTCTTAATCACTTCAAGGGCCTTATTTCTACCTGTTTGTGGCCACCCGTTTGAATCCATATCTGCATGCAGCCGATTTTCTTTCGACCCATGCAGATGGGTAGCACAAGCAAACCCTGTTTGCGACAGCACGGCCTTCATTTGAATATTTTCATTCATAGTACTCCAATCTTCCAGGAATTTGAGCTGCCGGTCTCCCAGTAATTTCAGTCCCGGCAGATCTACCGATTTGGGATCGTAATTCGGATCGTTGATATGATCCGGACGAGGTCCTAGTTGCGGAATTTTACCCATTGGACCTGACTTGAATTTACGGTCTTCGATAATGGCAAAATCCACACCGCCAATATTGAGGTGGGTATAATATACACCGATGCCCTGTCCTACCGGTGTTGGATCGTAGGGGTCTGGAAGGTTGGCCGTCTGACACCTTTCCACCATCTTGACATACTCCGGATGGAAAGTATATCCACCATCACTGGCACCTTCTGCAATGGACACCTTTCCATTTTCGCCCCATAAATTCCCCTGGCCAATATCATGATCGTCGGGGATACTGACGCATGGCCGGTTTCTGAATATCTCCCTGAACTGCAAACCAAATTTCAGCCATGCCGCCGTATGTTCGCTGTGATCGTACGATTGGTCGCCAGCAAAAAACACGAGGTCGGGATTCTGAAAGTTGATGTTCCTGACATAGTTCTCCCGCATACCCCGATCGTGGTTCGAATTGCAGGACATCGCCGCCAGGACAATTTCTGTCTTATCCTTCGGGTCTTTTCTGATCAACCCTTCAAAGGACGCTGATTCTCCATGCAATATCCGATATGGAATGTCTTTGGAATTATCCCAGTTTTCTACCCTGAATAATGCGGACCAGCCAAGATCGTTTACTTTTTGTTTTTGAATTTCCTCCCACGTATCCCCCACTTTGATTTCCAGTCTTACTTCACGGGTTTCATTTGGGTACAGTGGAAAGAGCTGCGCGGAGAGCTTCAAGGTGTTGTTTGATACCGTATACAACCCGAAAGCAACTACATCCTCTCTGGGTACCTTTATGTTGACAATTACGCTCTCACCTCTGTTCCACCAGTCATTCGTTGCCAACGTGTCAATTCCGCTAAAGGGAGCAAGTACCGGGGGCACCATGTCAGTTTGCATGGAAGTTTGCTTACATGCCACCAGCATGAATAAAATTATTGAGCGTGTGACCAAATAGTTTCTCATAGAAGGGTATTACAGTTTTGTGATACCTAATGTACATGAAAATAGAGTAGGCCTCAAAAGCAATTAATCTTTATTGTGGGGAGACATTTATGACCTCTGTACGAGATTTGCTGGAATGTTAACTTATGTTTCTTCTCATGCTGATTCTATGAGTTAAGTCATTGCTTTTTTAACTTTTTCAGTTTCACATTAAGGTATGGTAGTGACTGGACTTCCGTGTATCTTTATCCAGGTTATTTTATTCATGCATCGACAGATATGGGTCAATTTCATGCCAGGCACGTTGAAGAGGTAGTTTCCAGTTTGCATGCTGATCTTTCAAGAGGCTTAACGCAACAGCAGGTAGCAGAAAGACGCAAAAAATTCGGGCCCAACATTCTGAGAAGAAAAAAACAAAAAAGCCTCTGGTCGATTTTTTTTGAGCAGTTTGTCAATCCCATCATCTGGGTACTGATTATTGCGGGTGCACTCGCCTTTGCATTTCAGGAGGTAGTAGAAGGCATTACAATTATTATCGTAATCCTTATTACGGCATCCATTGGCTTTGGTATGGAGTGGCAAGCATTGAATTCCATGACAAAGCTGCGCCAGCTGGGGCGCGCAAAGTCCAAGGTTATCAGAGATGGACAGCGTACAGAAATTGACTCCGCCAACCTTGTTCCCGGTGATTTATTGTACCTGGAAGCAGGAGACATGGTGACAGCGGATGCCAGGCTGACGGAACAACACAATTTTATTGTGAGCGAAGCCACCTTCACAGGGGAGTCAGTCCCAATAGAAAAACAAACAGATATTTTACCTGAAGATACGATCATTGCAGAGCGCAGCAATACCGTTTTCAGTGGAACTGTTGTCACCAACGGAAATGCGAATGCCGTCATCACAGCAACCGGAAATAATACCGAACTGGGGAACATCGCTGAAATTGCCCAGGACGCTGAGAAGGAAATTACGCCACTGGATAAGCGCCTGAGAAAGTTAAGCCGCAGACTGATATGGCTTACGCTCGCTATCGCCGCATTCATTGTTATTGTCGGGATCGCCTATGGACGCGAATGGCTCATTACCGTAGAGATAGCAATTGCCCTGGCCGTTGCCGCAATTCCAGAAGGGTTGCCTGTCATTACCACCATTACATTAGCCAGGGGAATGATAAGGCTCGCCGAGAAAAACGTTATCGTCAAGACGCTGGAAGCCGTTCAAACCCTGGGAGAAACGGACGTAATATTTACCGATAAGACGGGGACGCTCACCAAGAATGAAATGCACCTGGAGTCGCTGACCTTTCAGGGAAAGACTGTTGATGTTGCTGAACTCCAAAAAAACAAAGCCACGATTCCTTCGAATGCCAAATGGATTTTAACAACAGGCGTTCTATGTAACAATAGTACTATCCCAAAAAATAGCGACGGCGTTGTGTCCGGCGATCCAAATGAAATAGCACTACTGTGGGTCGCAGCCGGGTTACTGGATGATCCTGCTTCAATAAGAACCCAATATCCGCGCATCGCTGAAATACCATTTGATGCAGATCTGAAAGTGATGGGAACACTTCATAAATCAGGGGATGGATATCTTGTGTGCGCAAAAGGCGCTACTGGAAGTATTCTGGATCGGTGCGACTTTGTGCATGATGATCGCGGGGAAAACTCTCCATTAGGAAGCACAGAAACCTGGATCAATAAAGTAGATGAGCTTTCGGCTGACGGTTTTCGCGTATTGGGCTTCGCTTACAAGGAGTTGCATGAAAAACCCAGTGAAAGAGAATTCATGCGTGGGCTCACTTTTCTTGGCTTGGGAAACTTCGTTGACCCGGTGCGTGAGGAAGTAGTTCAGCCAATTCAAGCGTGCAAAGAAGCCGGTATCAATGTGATAATGGTTACAGGCGACCATCCCGAAACGGCCGGATACATTGCACAACAGACCGGATTGGTAGAGAATGGAAGAGCGGCGTCAAAAGTACACGGCAAACAATTGTTAAGTATAGGAGACAGTAGCGTACGTACACCTTTGCTTGAAACACAAATATTTGCCCGTATCAATCCCGCACAGAAATTAAATCTGGTAGAACTATTTCAGCAGAATAACCATGTTGTGGGGATGACTGGTGATGGTGTGAATGATGCGCCTGCCTTGAAGAAAGCGGACATAGGCATCGCCATGGGGCTACGGGGCACCGAAGCGGCCAAAGAGGCCGCTGATATTGTGCTTCGCGATGATTCCTTTAGCTCTATCGTATTGGCTATACGGCAAGGGAGAATTATTTTCGAAAACATCAGGAAGTTTATCGTTTACCTTCTTTCATGCAACTTAAGTGAAATACTTGTTGTGGCTACCGCTTCCTTTTTCGATATGCCGCTGCCATTATTACCGCTTCAGATTCTCTTTCTCAACATAGTAACCGATGTTTTTCCGGCCCTTGCCCTGGGGATGGGTGAAGGCGGTCAAAACATTATGAAAAAGAAACCCAAAGACCCTGAAGAAGAAATCATCCCGCCTGAGTTATGGAGGTCAATAGTCTCCTATGGTCTGGGGATGACAATAGCTGTGGTGGGGATTGAGTTGGTTAGCCTGCATGTGCTGCAGCTACCTGATAAATCCGCTAATAACATGACCTTCTACACGCTTATTCTGGTTCAGCTCTGGAATGTTTTTAACCTTCCTGAAGCAAGTGTTTCCTTCATCAAAAATGAAGTAACGAAGAATAAGTTTGTGTGGCTGGCATTGTTGCTTTGCTTTCTTATCGTGCTGATGGTGTGGTCAATTCCAAATGCAAGGGAAGCCCTTTCATTGGTTTACTACATCAGTCCCGCGCATTGGGGCGTAATTATTCTATTCAGCTTCATACCAACCCTGCTAATACAGACAGGCAAGCGAATACTGAAAATAATTAACTAACCCTTGCGATCCATAGTGCGCATCTATCTGCTGAACTGAAAAAATAAAATCGGTTTGCCATGCATGAATGGTCTCCAAAAACCAGGAAAAATCAGCAAAAAACACAGCAGATTAGCTGCTTTGTGGTCACGCACAGTCTCTTCTGGATAAAGTTGTTGCTTCAACGGATCAAATGAAAATCAATTTACACGATGACGCGTGTCATGTGAATTTTGCGCTTTTCATCTTAATTTTTTGTCAAAGCAAAATAATGGAAGCAAGTTGGAAGGATAATTTTGTCGAGCTGGATGTAAATAAGCCCATCTGGGATCGGTTTTATATGGTAGCGCCGCTGGTAGTAATCGGGACAAAAGAGACTGATGGTTACGACCTGGCGCCCAAGCATATGGCGATGCCCCTGGGGTGGAACAACTATTTTGGTTTTGTGTGCACACCACGGCACAAAACCTACCACAATGCCAGGGAATATGGCGCCTTTACCGTCAGCTTTCCAAAGCCTGATCAGGTGGTTCTGGCAAGTCTGGCAGCTTCACCTAGGAATGATAAACCCGGACACAAGCCTATTCTGGATAATTTGAAGACACTGCCGGCTGAGGTGATTGATGGTGTCTTTCTGAAAAATTCATACTTGTATTTGGAATGTAACCTGGATCGCATCATCGATGGATTTGGTGTGAACAGCCTGATCATCGGTGAAGTTGTAGCATCGTACGTAGACAAGGATGCTGTGATAAAGTCAGATGCAGATGATCAGCAATTGCTGTATCAGGCGCCCTTGCTGACCTACTTACCACCAGGGCGTTTTGCCACCATCCGGGAAACGATGGCATTCCCTTTTCCGGCAGATTTTGAGAAATAGATTATGTTGAGTGCTCAGGAAATAGTAACCTATCTGGAAAGTCATCGGCAAGAAATGATTGACCTGCTGGTCAAGCTGGCCGAGGTAGAATCTCCTTCTACAGATCCACAATCACAGGAGCTGGTGATTAATCTCCTAAAAGAGGCCTTTGATGTACTGGATTATAAAACAGTAATCGTAAAAGGGAAAAAGACTGGCGGGTATTTGTATGCGCGCCCCCTTCAACGTCCAAAAAAAAGGCCACTGCAATTAATGGTAGGTCATTGCGATACGGTCTGGCCTATCCACACAGTGGAAAAAATGCCTGTACAAGCAGCAAACAACGAAGTGAAAGGTCCCGGAGTGTACGATATGAAGGGTGGGCTTGTGCAAATGTTGTACGCGTTACAGGTGTTGAAGTATTTCAATATTGAAACTCCGGTAACGCCCATAGCGCTGATCAATTCTGATGAAGAAATCGGCAGTCATGAGTCAACAGTTGTGATTTCGAGATTAGCAAAGATTGCGGATCGCGCCTTTATTCTTGAGCCTTCCATTGGACTGAGTGGAAAGCTTAAAACTGAAAGAAAGGGCGTAGGAAGATATACCATTACCGTCAAAGGACGAGCTGCGCATGCGGGCCTGGATCCATCAAAAGGTATTAACGCCATCGTTGAATTATCCTACCTGATACAGGAGCTATTCAAAATGAACGATGCGGAAAAAGGAATAAGTGTAAACGTTGGCATGGTTGAGGGTGGTGTCAGCGCAAATGTGGTGGCGCCGCAAAGTCGCGCTGTTATTGACGTCCGGGTGCCAACACAAAAAGATGGGGAGCGGTTGGAAAATAGAATTTTCAAACTCCAATCTCGGCATAGAGAAGTAGCGGTGGAGGTAAAGGGTAGCTTCGGTCGAAAGCCAATGGAGGCCACACCAAGAAACGCGCAATTGTGGGGGGTGGCGAAAGTAGCCGGTAATACACTTGGCATTGAGCTGGAATCTATGGCTGCAGGAGGTGCCTCAGATGGCAATACCACAAGCTTGTTCACAGCTACGTTGGACGGACTTGGGGCTACAGGGGACGGCGCGCACGCGGTGCATGAGTTTGTCATGATTGACAAAATGCTGGAACGAACAGCCTTGTTGACACTTCTGCTAACAGCCGACGCATTGGATTATAAGCAATGAATAAGCAATATATATTTTCTTCGCTAACGAGAATTTCACCATTGGAGCAAAACCCCTTTGAGATCAAAAAGATCAAAAAAGAGAATTGGCAGAATGGGGATTATGTGGTGGCCAAAGTTATTACCAGAAGAAATGCGCTTAACGTGGAATTGTCAAATGGCCGAATGGCGGAAGTCGCCCGCGGAGATCTGATCGTTGGCGCGCTGGGTACGCGTTTTGCAACGTTGGAAGCCACGGGCTCATGGAAAGACGTGGCGCGCGATGGCGAAATGCACTTGTTGACCGGCGCAGGCCTGATGGGCAAAGCAACATCACGGTCTTTTATGTTACCGCCGTTGATCGGGATCAAATACGTTGGGCATGTCAGGGTATTTGGTCACGTCGCCAATATGCGTGACTTCTATCAAAAATTGAAGTGGACTGGTTTCGACATACCTGTGATCCTCATCGTCGGCACTTCGATGTCTGCTGGTAAGACTACTGCTGCTAAGATTATCATTCGGGAGCTGAAGAAGAATGATATTTCTGTTGTGGGCGCCAAACTATCCGGTGCAGGTCGATACCGGGATACACTGAGTATGAGCGATGCAGGAGCAGACAAAATCTTTGACTTCGTAGATGTTGGTTTGCCTTCTACCATTTGCGACAAGGCAACCTATAAGTCCGCAGCAAAAAATCTGCTGTCGATGATGGCAGACGACGGCGCTGATGTCGCTGTCGTGGAAATAGGCGCCTCACCTTTGGAGCCATACAATGGTGCAACAGCTATCGATCTCATCAAGAAAAATATTAAGTGTACTATTCTCTGTGCATCCGATCCTTATGCCGTATTTGGGGTGATGCAAGCCTTCGGCTTGAAACCGGATCTTGTGAGTGGAGTTGCCACGAACACCACCGCAGGCGTTCACCTTATTGAAACCCTTTGTGGTGTCAGGGCACTGAATATTATCGACCCGGACGCAAGACCCGATATGATGAAAATTATTAAGGATAAACTGAAAGGCGAGGACGTTGCGCCAAAGATCAAATTATAACCATGCTGTCCAGGTGGGTTTCCTGCCGATAAACCATTGTCATGCAAACAGACTTTCGCTGCAGTAACAAGCATGAGCTTGAAATAAATGGCAGTGCTCTTATCAAAAAAGCAATTCCAACCGGAAATACCCCCACACGATATGCCAAATCACGTAAAAAATAAGGCGGAATAAATACATGGAGATAAAGTCATATCGCTTAAAAATGAGTAGCTGCACGGTATTGAAAAAAAACAGATTGACCCAAACGGATACAATTACCCAGGTCGGATTCGCCTGCAAGTAGAGGGCTTGATATGTTGGCTCCAGCATGGCGACCATGGGGATACAAAACCAAGCAACTTTCTCAGCATCGTAAGTTTTGAAAATTGCGGTGACGAAAAAAAATAGCCCTGTTAGCGGCAAAATATGAAAAACAATTTCAACGAAAAACCCAATGACAGGATAGAACAGCAGGGATTGGGGGAATTGGATATTCATATCTTCAGGGAAGACAATCTCTAAATCAATCAGAATGCTAATGGAAGCAGATAGAACAGCGACCAGGGCGTAACGAAGTCGTAATTGTCTACCGGTACCAATTCTAAACCAACCTTTGGCCTGTAAGAACGATAATGCCCAAAAACCCACAATTGTACTCATACCAATTGCTGCCATAGGATTTACACTACCCAGGAATCTTCGAAAAATTACGCCGTTGGAATAACTCAGTATTCCTGTCATCACTAGCACAACAATCATCAGGAATGCTAGCGCGCTATGCTGTAATCTGAAAGGAGACACCAACGCTTTGTATTTAGTGATATCAACTAAAAGTAAATGGCGCAAAAAAAGTCAGCCCAATGGCTTACCCACCCAATGCGAATCCAATGGCATAGTAAATCGCGCCGCACGTATCGATTTCAGACTATCCTTTGTTCTTTAGCGCAATCCCAACCGTAATACACATTACAGGGATTACAATGTACCTAATCCCTATCTGCGTAAAATAATCCGGAATAGACATCCCGGACATGGGAATTAAGACCACTAAATCCAATAGAAGATTCATGACTAACCACGTCAAGCCGATAGTGACGCCCTCCTTTAGATAGTCTGTACTTATTTTCTTAAAGTAGGAAACCAAAAGAAAGGCAGCAGAAACAGATCCGACGACAATCATGATTGATTTAAAAAGAAACACATCAATAGAAAGCACCCCTTCACTTGTATAGAAAAGAAAAGCACTCATAAAGGGAATCAACCACGACAAGAAGCCGTACAACGCGTTCTTAGCATATTTGTTCATAGTGATTATTTTTATTGAATCTTACTTTATTCAAATTTGATCATTCAACCTGTAGAAACGTGAAATTGAAACAATTTCTTCCATAGCATGCCAATTCCCGTCAAGTCTGATCCGCGTTTTTTCTAAACGCTTCAAAACCTGACACCACATCGAATAGTTCGCTATCAATTGTATTTTGTCTCAACCGATTATATGTTTGGGTTAGCTCGTCAAGCATTTCATTGATATTTTTCTCTGCACGTTGCATAGCAGCCAGACGGCTTGCGTTTTCACTGGCAAGTGATTCAGCACATGCTTTGAATAGTGAAACGAAAAGATACTCCCGGATCAACGCTTTCAGGGTCACTTCAAGATTTCCCAAGACTTCTGGCAGCTGATAGGTCGGCCAGGAAAGTTTCAGCAGCTCAAGCCTCCATTTTCTATCAAGAGGTAACAACCGTTGCCGGTTTGGCTTGTATAGAGCACCCGACGTGGGACTGTTGTGAAAAATATAAAGCAGGGGCGTCTCACTTCTGGTAAGGATCTCACCAATGAGCGGCGTTATGGCACTTACGGAATTCGGGACTTCAAAAACACCTGTTACAGGCAATCCCATGTCCAGCAGAAGTGCATGCATCCGTTCACCAACAGCCCAGACAGACTTTTTCCCATGGAAATGTTGCAGTGTATCAAACACAAATTCAGCCAGTACATCATTGAACTGACCGACAAGTCCCTGATCAGAACCAAAGACAACTGCCCCCAACCGATCTTCATGCTGGATTTTGTGATCCTGAAATGGTCTTCCTTTTGCCTGGTCGAAGCAAGCTATTAGTGCCAACTCAACTGTTCGATAGTAGTCTGCCAATGCAGTGACAGCCCTTTCATACTGACCAATATTTGAAGCGGCCAGCGCCTTCATGGTACTTACCACAGCTTCAAGGTCAGCTGCCCGCTCAATTTTGTTTCGTAAATTCTCGCTGGTATCGCTCATGCCTTGTTACTTTTTTTAGGCGCACCAAAGTCAACCAACCGTTGTCGGGCGATCTGCAAAAACGCATCACGATCTTCGTTTGAAAATTTTTCTGCAGCAGTCAGCCTGTTAACAATTGCGTCGGGAAGATCGCGCACAGCTCTTCGCAATGTTAATTCCGCTTCCCGCATAAGTTGCAATGGCACGTTTTCAAATAAATTGTTATTCAATGCAAGCAATAAAATAATTTGTTCATCAATCCGGACCGGCTCGAACTCCGGTTGCTTCAGGCAAGCCCGTACCCTTTGTCCGTGTGCAATACTTTTTCTAGTATGTTCATCCAGCCGGGTGCCGTAGCGGGCAAATACTTCCAATTCTTCAAACTGTGAATATGCCAGCTTGAGATTTCCTGCTACCGTCCGATAAACTTGCAGTTGTGCTTTCCCCCCCACACGCGATACGGATTTACCAACATCGACAGCAGGAAGGACGCCTAGTTCAAAAAGCTTTGGAGAAAGATATATCTGGCCATCCGTAATCGAAATAAGGTTAGTCGGGATATAAGCAGAAATATTCTGTGCTTCCGTCTCCACAATAGGCAATGCTGTGAGGGATCCACCACCCAAATCCTTGGTCAAATGGGTGGACCGTTCCAATAGCCGGGAATGGATATAGAAAATGTCTCCAGGAAAGGCTTCCCTTCCCGGAGGCCTTCGGAGCAGCAGTGAGAGCTCACGGTAGGCACGGGCATGATGGGTAAGGTCGTCATATACAATCAATACATCCTTACCCCTGGCCATAAAATGTTCCGCTATGCTTGTTGCAGCATACGGACAGACATATACGAGCCCCGGAGGATCATTCCCATTGGTGACGACTGCGACTGTGTACTCCATCGCACCCTTTTCGGTCAACATTCCGATTACTTTGGCTACCGATGATGCCCTTTGTCCGATTGAACAATAAACACAAATAACATCTTGCCCTTTTTGGTTAAGAATGGTGTCGATCGCTATGGCTGTTTTGCCAGTCTGACGATCCCCCAAAATCAATTCACGCTGTCCACGGCCTACCGGGATAAGCGTGTCAATTACTTTAATGCCTGTCTGCAGCGGTACAGTTACCGGGTCTCGGTCAACAATGGAAGGTGCAGCACGCTCGACGGGCAACCTGGTTCCGCCAGTAAACGGCATTTTCCCATCCAGCGGATTCCCCAATGGATCTACGATGCGCCCCAGAAGGGCATCTCCGACAGGAACATCTACTTCACGTCCAGTCCTTTCTACTATATCCCCGGTGTTCAGTTGATTGCATTCACCCAGCAATACTACTCCAATTTCATCTTCTTCAATGTTGAAGGCGATGCCATACAGCTCACCCGGGAATTTCAAGAGCTCTTCATAACCTGTACCTGGAAGTCCGGTTACTATTGCCGTACCTGTTGAAATAGATTTGATTCTGCCAACTTCCTTGCATGTCAATGTCTGCTGATTCTTTTCCAGCGCCAGGGCCACTTCTGCAAAAGCATGCTCAAGGGTCGTTTCGAGGTTATTGATTTCCATTTTTATCTCCTGTCTGATCCTTTTGATCCCTTTCTATCACCACAGCATTATGTCTCAGCGTTTCGATTACACTTGTTTCAAGATCGGACAGATAGGCTGAGATATTCCATGAAACTTTGTAGCCATCGACCGTAAGTTCGATACCATTGATGAGCCCAGGCGCAAACACGAAATTAATTTGCACTTCCCCACCTGTGGATTCTTTTATAGCGTCTTTTATCCTTGCCTGTAGCCCTTCCGATATTTCAAATGCGCTCTGTACAGCAACCTGCTCCCGTGGTGACCCGAATGCTTGTTTCATTTCCGCACGCTCTTTGTCATCTGGATTCCGTAGTCGTTCGATAAATAGCGCGACCATTTGCTCCTCAACTTCTATTGAAGCAAGGTCTTTCAGCGTTTTTCTGGCTACGGCGAACACTTCAGCAGCAGCGCGATTCATTATTTCTCCACCCAGCCGTTGTTGTTCAATTGCCAAGGATTTGCGCAACGTGGATCTCAATCTATCAGACTCTTTCTTGGCCTCATTGATCAATTCATCGTGCTTGGTTTTGGCAGCCTCTTTCGCCTGATTTAACATTGACATTCGCTCTCGTTCAATGGTCATATTCTTTTCCTGATATGTCTCAAGTGCTTTATCGGCATCTGCCATTTTTGTATCGGCATCTCTGATTTTTTGTGCAATGAGGTTCTCACGGTCATCGAGCGCCTTTAGCACAGGCTTATACAGAAACCGTTTCAGCAGCCAAATAAGGATGATGAAATTAATCAGTTGTGCAATGACGGTGAACCAATCAATCAACATGGTATTATCGGGTTACTACCGGGCAATAATGTGATTCCAGAATGGGTTTGCAAAAATCAGGATCATAGAAACAACCAGGGAATATATGGCTGTAGATTCAACCATCGCCAGTCCGACAAATAACGTCCTGGTGATGGTTGAGGAGGCATCAGGCTGCTGCGCCAATGAATTCAAGGCCGAAGAAACCGCCTTTCCTTCCGCAATCGCGGGAGCAATGCAACCGATGCTGGTTGTGAATCCTGCCGTTATTATGGTTACAATTGACACTAGTGTTACATTATCCATGATGTATAGTTTTATGTTCTAAAGGATGTTTTTTTTCTGAACCTGATCTCAGGGCAGCGGCAATGTATACCGTAGCGAGAATGCTGAAAATATAGGCTTGCACCATGCCGGTAAGCAGCCCGAGGACCTGCATAACGATGGGAAAGAAAAAAGGTGTTATAGCCAATAAGATTGCGAGAATCATTGTTCCGCTCATCATGTTACCAAACAAGCGGATGGCTAATGCCAGTGTGCGAGACAGTTCACTGATAATATTAAATGGCAGCATGACAATGGTGGGTTTCAGGTATGACTTGAGGTAACCCTTTAGCCCGAGCTCAGCAATACCAAACGCGGGCACCGCCACAAACACACTCAACGCTAGTGCCGCCGTAGTAGAAAGAGAACCTGTCGGGGATTCATAGCCAGGGATGATATTGCCTAAACTCGCTATCCCGATAAAAAGGAAAAGCGTACCCAGAAAACTGATATACTTCTCAGGGCGCTCAATGCCGACGTCCCGAATTTGTTTATTGATTCCGATAACAACTATTTCAAGCATACATTGCCATCTGGTCACCAGGATACCCGTCGTTAGTTTCCGCGTGATAAGCTTGGATCCCACCACAAGCACAATCATCAGCACCCAGGTCATCAATATGGTACCATTCAACTTGATGAAGCCGTATTCCCAAATTATCCAGTCATCAGGACTAAGTCTCATGGTGGCCCTCCTTTCCATTCATAATTTTGTCAGCACGCGGTAAACGTGTCAACTTGATCGTGATGATGCGCGCAGCCACAAACCCCAATAAACAAGACAAAAAGTGTTGCCATTGGCCTCCGCCTAAATAATAGAATCCTGTCAGAGCGATAGCGGTCCGTACAATGAAACTCCCGGCGAAGCAAAGCGCTGGAGCCCTGAAATTTGTACTATTCATCACCGTGAACCACAGGCCGCCGAAGAAAATAATACCTATGGCTAAGCCGCCAACGAATATCAGTACCAACATTAATATCTCATTCATACCGTTTAGTTTTTAGCTTTTATTCTCTATATCTGATTCGTCTTTTTGTTCGTCCTGCAATTCTCTGAATTCTTTCTTGACCCAATACCATGCATTGAGCGCACCTAGCAATAAACCCATAATCAGCAATGCCAACGTCCAGGAATGTTGCCCAGGAAAATGCTTATCGATCCAAATGCCTAACAATACACCCAGTAGCGTAGGGATCATCACAGACCAGCCGACCAGCCCAAACATGCTGAAGCCAAACCATAAGCCTCGCTTTGCACTGCGCTGTGCCTTGAGTTTGCGAGCCTCTTTGTTACCCACCTGGCGACTGAATTCTGTACTGTCCTCCGTTTTCATTTATTAATAAGTTCCTGAAAGTTTCTGATAAAACCGCTTTCCAGTTTTGACAACACGGCACGCACATTCTTCTCCCGTTCTTCAAGATCAACAAATTCATGCTCTACAGCTTCGCGCAGCTTCCCTAGCTCCTTGCCCCTGATGGCATTACGGGCAGACACAAACACGGAACGTCCTGTTTTCACCACTACCCCTTCATCTATTGCGATATAAACAACGCCTTCAGCCCTTGATTCATACATGAGAATACCCGCCGCCAGCGCTGCTCCGCAATCAAGCCGGTCAGGCCAGAACCCATATGAGCCTCCCCGCGTCTCAACCACTAAGCGTATTACGTCGGCCTTCGCTGTCATGACGCCATAAGGCACCAATACCTTAAGTTCCATTAATGTCGATTCCACCTTTAGTTACATTAAAACGCTTGATGCTTATCAGGCCAATTGAAGTTTAGCAAAATTATGAGCGCTTGTGTTATTTATTTATTGCCTCATCAATTGCCCCGATCATATACAAGGCGCTTTCATCATAATCTTTGAATTCGTCCTTTAGGATACGCTCACATCCATCCAGCGATTCTTCAAGACTGATTATTTTTCCTTTGGCATCACTGAATGCTTCCGTTGTCAAAAATGGCTGCGTGAGGAAACGCTCAAGCCTGCGCGCACGGTTCACTGTATTTCTATCTTCCAGCGAGAGCTGCTCAAGTCCAAGCATGGCAATGATATCTCTTAGCTCATCATATTGTGCCAGTGTTTGCCGGACTGCCTGTGCAATCCGATAATGCCGTTCACCGACTATACCCTGCGTAGCCATTTTGGAAACAGACCTGAGCGGATCGATTGCGGGGTAAAGCCCCTCGGAAGCCCGCTTTCGCGAAAGCACAATTGAAGCAGACAAATGGGAAAATGTATGCACCGCTGACGGATCGGTGAGGTCATCTGCAGGAACATATACAGCCTGGATGGAGGTAATAGCTCCTGTATCCGTAGAAGCAATTCTCTCCTCCAGTTTGGCAAGCTCGGTGCTGAGCGTTGGCTGGTAGCCTAAGCGTGACGGCATTTGTCCTAGCAACCCAGAGACTTCCATACCAGCCTGAATGAACCGATATATATTATCGATGAGCAACAGCACGTCTTTGTGCTCATCATCCCTGAAATATTCAGCCATGGTAAGGGCAGCATGCCCTACTCGAAAACGGTTGCCGGGAGGTTCATTCATCTGCCCAAACATCATTACCATTTTTGGAAGCACACCAGCTTCCTTCATTTCACGGTAAAGTTCTTCTCCCTCACGGCATCGCTCGCCAATACCACAAAAAATGCTTACACCTTCCTTCTGGCGCGCAATATTGTGTATCATCTCCGTAAGCAGTACTGTCTTTCCAACGCCTGCACCACCAAAAAGCCCGGCTTTTCCACCGCGCTCCAGCGGAACCAGCACATCAATGGCTTTTATACCTGTTTCAAATATTTCGGATTTGGTCGAACGTCTGCTAAGCGGAGGTGGTTCCTGATGGATTGACCGCCATTCCATATCGGCAGGTTCCGGTAGCCGGTCGATCGTATGCCCGAAAACATCAAAGACGCGTGAGCAGGTAGCACCTCCAACCGGTACCATGAGAGGTCCTGCAGTGTTATGGACTTCCATACCCCGGGCAAGTCCTTGCGTTGCAGTCAGCGCTACCCCGCGCACATGGTGCGTATCCAATTGCTGAAATACCTCAATTACTGTCTGCCTTTCTCTGCCAGTGTGCAATACAGTATTTATGGCGGGCATATTATCCGTAAATTTTACATCCACAACGCTACCACGGACACGCGTTACAATCCCTATCGTTGTCGCCATCGTCATACAGATTTAAAAGTATCCATTAGGAAGGTGATTCCTTATGACAATGGTTCATCAAGAATATGATTTATGTCATCCAATATTCCGCTCATTGCGGAGAAACAGATGCGGAAACCCGAAGGTGAAGTAGTTTACCCAACCAGGGTTCAACCGCAAGAATTTCCATTAGTGATTCCCAACGATCAGGCACAATACTTTGTGCTAAAAGTTATTGATCGCTGATGACCAATATCAATGTAACCGGCTTAACATTTCAATATTTTTGTGCCAGCAATCAAGAAAAGGCATGGTAGAACAGTAACGCAACGTGATATTGAAAAGTCTTTTATATCATTTTAACGAATTGATTTATGAAAGCTACATTTTTCTGTTTTCTAGTCTGGTCTACCTTACTCGCAGGTTGTGCTGTGGAAAATAAGGAGCCAGCCGAATTGCTGCTACAGGATCCTAAAATGCAGGAAAAAATATTTGATGTTATTTTAGCGGACTCCACTTATCTGGAGAGGCTTCTTGAAAAAATGAATACGGATCCTGGATTGAACAATATGCATGGCCGTATGATGAAAAGAATGTTCCATGTGGAAGGTTTGGACAGCATCATGATGGCTGATACAGTTTTCTCCGCGAGGGCGCTGAGCAACATGTGAAATGAGAAAACAGTGACGCCCATTTATATCACAAACAAGGCAAGTATTCATGCAAAGCGAAAACCAGGTACATCAGCGTAAACCCAGTTTTGAAAGCTTGATTTCATCAACCTCTCTACTGATCAAAATCCTTTTCTTTTCTGATTTTCATCACCCGGTTCCTTTTGATTGAACACTAGCTTTATTATATGCGAATCACACTCACACTTGATATTCAGAATTACTATAAAATAGATAAATATGAACACTTCTGACATTAACCAAATGTTAGCAGAAAGAGGAAATCTCTGCGTTTCCATCGTCGTGCCTACGTACCGATACCGGCGGGAACGCATGCAAGATCCTCAATTGATTCATAAGGCCGTTCAAAATGCAAAGCAATTGCTGGACAACAGCGCCTGGCCTAAGGCAGACATACAGAAAATTGTTCAACAACTGGACGCAGTAATTGAGAAGATCGACTACCTACGCCTCCAGGAAGGGCTCGCACTTTTTGTGTCTCCAAATCTTTCCAAGCTTTTTCTCCTTCCTTTTGCCGTAAAAGAGAAAACAATGCTGGGCAAGAACTTTGAAGTCCGCGACCTTTTTTATTACAACCAATTCCTGATGCCTTATTATCTCCTGGCTGTAAGCAAAAAAAGGATACCATTATACCGGGGTGAAGGAAGTAATCTTTACGAAATCCGAAATAATGACTTTCCAAAACAATACGAAGATGAATACGAATATGTCCGGCCGAGTCTGGGGAAACTACCAAGCCCTGGACTAAAGTCTTTTGATGGTGACAAATCCATTGTTCAGGAGACAAGACACATCGCATTTCTCAAGCAGGTAGATGAAGTCTTGGATAAATACCTCAAAAACGACATTCCTTTCCTGGTGGCCGGAACAACGGAACAATTGGCAAATTTTGAAAATATTTCTCAGCACATGCCGCAGCTTGTCGGTAAGATAAGTGGAAACTATGCGCATGATGCGGTGCACACCCTCTCTGATCTGGCATGGCAAAACATTACCGCGTATATAAAAAACTCACATGAAAATCTACTGCTGAAATTACAGGAAGATATCGGAAAAGGATTTGCGGTTGACGGCATCAGGAACGCCTGGAAATCAGCGAAAGAGGGAAAAGCTGCTACACTGCTGGTCGAAAAAGACTACCAGGTATCCGCCTATATTGAACCTGGTGATGAATCAAGAATACATTTGAGTCCTCCCGCCGGAGGGTATGAAATCATTACAGACGTTGTAGACGACTTAATAGAAATCGTATATGAAAAAGGAGGCAAGATTGTGATCGTGGAAAATGGCGAGCTGAAAAACTACAGTCATATCGCCATACTTCAGCGATATGTTTAGAACAGGAACAAGGGGTATAGCATCGAGCAAGGGCTTGCAATGGTTTAAAATTCCTTTCAATTATGTCAGTCGTAAATTCACACACCGAAGCAGTCGAACCTAACCTGATTGACTATGACGCGCTGCTTAGCACATTCAGTTGGAACGAAGCGTACAAAGATTTTGATGGACTGCCAAACGGTGGCGGGCTCAATATAGCCCATGAAGCCATTGATCGCCATGCAGCGGGTTTGCTCAAGGACCACGTAGCCATACGGTGGATCAGAAAAGATCGCGCTGCAAAAGATTTCACCTATCATGATCTTTACGAATTATCAAATCGTTTTGCAAACGTAATATCGAGGCTTGGGGTCGGGAAGGGAGATACGGTCTTTACACTTACAGGCCGGATTCCGGAATTATACGTTACAGCATTTGGAACCTTAAAAAGAACCGCAATTTTTTGCCCGCTATTTTCCGTGTTTGGACCGCAGCCCATTTACGAACGTTTGTCCAGGGGTGAAGCGAAAATCCTGGTAACCACATTGGACCTTTTTACAAAGAAGATAAAGCCAGTTATTGAACGATTGCCTGCGCTTCAATATGTCCTGATAACCGATACTGAAAGCCATGCGGATAAAAAGGTACTTTCTCTTCCCCTGCTCATGGCCAAGGAATCTTCAACTTTCACCATTCCACCAACGCAGAAAGAAGATCCTGCGCTGCTGCATTTTACCAGCGGCACGACAGGTATGCCGAAGGGCGCGCTGCATGTTCACGGTGCGGTGTTAACCCATATGATTACCGGCAAACTGGTTCTCGATTTTCATCCGGATGATATTTATTGGTGTACGGCCGATCCGGGATGGGTTACCGGTACATCTTATGGAATAATTGCTCCGCTGGTGAATGGCGTAACCAACATTGTCGATGAAGCGGAATTCGATGCAGCAAGATGGTATTCCATACTGCAGGACCATAAAATTAATATATGGTATACGGCACCGACAGCCATCAGGAGGCTCATGCGGATGAATATCGATCCAGCCAAACAATACAACCTGGAGCATTTGCGGCTGATTTTGAGTGTAGGTGAGCCCTTACACGCGGATGCGGTTCACTGGGGCGAGGATACGTTTGGCGTACCCATACTGGACAACTGGTGGCAGACAGAAACGGGTGGCATTATGATCTCAAACTACCGAAATATGCCTGTAAGACCCGGCTCCATGGGTAAACCACTTCCCGGAATTGAAGCCGCTATCGCTGAAATTTCTGCGGATAGCCTAAGCATAATAACCGAACCTGAAAAAAGCGGGCAGCTGGTTTTGAAACGAGGATGGCCTTCCATGTTCAAAACATATTTACACGAAGAAGAGCGGTACCAGAAATGTTTCCGGGGAGAATGGTATGTAACAGGTGACCTTGCGCGGCGCGATAAAGAAGGCTATTACTGGTTCGTCGGCCGGGCAGACGACATTATCAAAACTTCCGGACACATGGTGGGTCCTTTTGAGGTTGAAAGTACATTGATGGAACATCCGGCTGTCGCAGAAGCCGCTGTAATCGGAAAACCCGAGCCAACCATTGGCGAAATGGTAAAAGCTTTTGTCGTCCTTAAACCCGGAAATGCACCGGGTGAACAATTGGAAATGGACATCATTGCACACGGGCGAAAAAAACTTGGTCCTGCTGTCGCGCCCAAGGAAATTGATTTTGTCGACAGCCTCCCCAAAACACGCAGCGGAAAAATACTAAGAAGGCTCTTGAAAGCTAGAGAGCTGGGCTTACAGGAAGGAGACTTGTCAACATTGGAACAACCATGATGGGTAACGAAGTTTTAACTACGGATGCGCTACAAATCGACCGCGAATTAGGGCAGCAGCTCTTGTACCAGATGATGATGGTCAGGCGATTTGAAGAAAAATCGGCGGAGTTGTACACCAAGGAAAAAATACGCGGGTTCCTCCATTTATACATTGGTGAAGAAGCTGTGGCAGCCGGCGTAATGCATTATCTGAAACCTGAAGATAACATCTTATGCACCTATCGCGAACATGGACAGGCCATCATTCGTGGTATAGATCTTGGCGCGATCATGGCAGAGCTGTACGGTAAGCAGGAAGGTTGTAGCAAGGGGCGCGGCGGATCCATGCATTTATTTGACACAAAAACCAAATTCTATGGAGGTAACGCGATAGTAGCAGGCCATCTTCCTTTGGCAGTAGGGCTAGCGTTGGCCGACAAAAAAATGAAACGCAAGCAAGTTACGTGCTGCTTTTTCGGTGAGGGTGCTGCTGCTGAAGGTGAATTTCACGAAGCCATGAATCTTGCATCGCTGTGGCAGGTGCCGGTTTTGTTTGTGTGCGAAAATAATCTGTATGCCATGGGCACGGCCCTTCAGTATACACATGCCGTAACGGACCTAAAAACAAAGGCGCTTGGTTACGGAATGCCCTCAGCTTCCGTCGATGGTATGGATCTCACGGCTGTATTGAAAGCAGCGAAGCAGGCCATTAAAACAGTCAGAGAAAGTGGCAAGCCATTTTTCCTGGTATGCAATACCTACCGATTCAGGGCGCATTCCATGTTTGATGCTGAACTTTACCGGGAAAAAGCTGAAGTTGATGAATGGAAAAAACGCGATCCAATCCTTCAATTTACAAAGTACCTTCGTGACCACGCGCTACTATCTGATGATGAATTAAAGAAGACAGAAAATCGTATTGAAAAAGAAATACAAACAGCAGTCGACTTTGCTGAAGCGGGTACATGGGAACCGCTGGATCAATTGACAAGATTTGTTTATAGCGATCCGGTTAAGCCATAATGGAGCATACGTTGCTCCCTAGTTTATCAATAGAATAAAATGGGCGATGGGTGAAACTACTGCAACGATGAAGATCACATACCGTGAGGCACTTAAGCAATCCATACGGGATGCGCTGCATCAGGATGAACGTGCTTTCCTGTTGGGCGAAGATGTTGGTCGATACGGCGGTGCGTTTGCGGTAAGCAAGGGGCTGCTGAAGGAATTTGGTCCGGATCGCATCATGGATGTCCCCTTGTCAGAATCCGGGTTCGTCGGCGCCGGCATCGGTGCTGCAGTGGGCGGAATGCGCCCTATTGTTGAAGTCATGACCATAAACTTTGGCCTATTGGCATTCGATCAGATCGCCAATAACGCTGCTACGTTGCTCCATATGTCAGGCGGACAGATTAATGTACCTGTTGTCATCAGGATGGGCTGTGGCATTGGGCGTCAGCTTGCCGCGCAGCATTCGCATAGCTGGGAACCACTATTTGCACACATTCCCGGGCTCAAAGTAGTTTCTGTAGGCACCCATGAAGACGCCAGGAGCATGCTGCTTGCCGCCCTGAAAGAACCGGATCCGGTAATCCTGTTTGAATATACTGCCATGCTGAATCTTGAAGGTGAAACTAGTACGGATTTTCAACCGGTGGATCTCACGCATGCGAAAATCAGAAGGGTTGGCAAAGATGTTTCGATCATTACCTATGGCGCAGGTGTTTACAAATCCCTTCAGGCTGCCGAAGCACTTGCGCAAGCCGGGATAGGTGCAGAGGTAGTTGACCTGCGCGTGCTCAGGCCGCTTGATGATAAAACAGTGATGGCGTCTGTTTCAAAAACGCACCGGGCATTGATCGTGGAGGAAGCCTGGCAATCGGTTAGTATTTCCTCAGAAGTCAGCGCGCGGATTACTGAACAATGTTTTTACGAATTAGATGCCCCCGTACGGCGGCTGGGAGGCGTTGAAGTGCCCATCCCTTACCCCAAACATCTGGAAGACGGTTCCATTCCGCAGCAAGAACAAATAGTATCAGCAACTAAAAAACTACTGCAGCATGATTGAGTTCCGAATGCCAAGCTTAGGGGCCGATATGGAGGCTGGATTTCTCAGGGAATGGAAAGTGAAACCTGGCGATCTCGTTAAGCGGGGTGACATCATTGCGGAGATAGAAACACAAAAGGGCATCATTGACATCGAAGTATTTGACGAAGGGATTGTTGGAGAACTCATGATTGCGGTCGACGAAAAAGTTCCTGTGGGTACACTAATGACACATATTCTATCTGCCGAAGAAGCAACGGCAGACATCCTTCCAGCGCAAAGAAAAGTCGAGACCAAAAAAATGGCGCCTGCAACGGCGATAAAACAACGCGAAGAAGAAATCTCAATACAAGCGACAGCGCATCACCTTAGAGCGTCTCCTTTGGCAAAAAAAGTTGCAGCAGAAAAGGGAATTGATCTTTCAAAAATCACTGGAAGCGGCCCCGATGGAGCGATTATTCGGGAGGACGTTGAAAAAGCAGTAACAGACCTTATTGCACCAGGCCCCCCAACGGAAAAAACAGCCGCTGACAACATTCGCATGGCTGTAGCCGCTGCGATGAGTAAGTCAAACCGCGAAGTACCCCACTATTATCTGCAATCTCGAGTCGACATGAGTCATGCCTTGTCCTGGTTGGCAGAGACAAATAAACAGAAATCTGTAAAAGACCGCCTTCTTCCAGTTGTGCTGCTAATCAAGGCTACAGCCAAGGCGTTGATTGATGTACCCGACATGAATGCCTGGTGGGATAATGGCCTCCAGCGGAAGAAAGATATTCATATTGGATTTGTCGTGTCACTCCGGACGGGCGGCATCATCGTCCCTGGTATACACGATGCCGGCAAGAAATCGCTGGATGAGCTGATGAAAACGCTCAACGATATTATACCCAGAGCGCGGACACTGAGATTAAAAAGTTCCGAACTTGCCGATTCAACGATCACTGTAACAAATCTTGGCGAAGGCGCTGTTGAATCAATTTTTGGAATAATATATCCGCCACAGGTAGCGCTGGTAGGTTTTGGTGGAATCACTGAAGAGCCCTGGGCGGAGAACGGCATGCTGGCTGTGAGAAGTGTGTTGCATATAAGTCTGGCAGCAGATCATCGCGCAACCGATGGAAACACTGGAAGTCAGTTCCTTGCCGCGATAAAAAAACATTTAATGCAACCCGAACAACTTTGAGCATTTAAACTTCAAGAACCTTGTACTGATAATAAAATATGACTGAAGACGAGATAAGACCGATCATAAACAAGTTGCTGAAAAAGGTGGCGCCGGAAACCGAGCCTGAAAAGTTAAAGCCGGATGATAACATTCAGCAAACACTCGCGATGGATTCATTTGATTATCTGCAATTCATCATTGGAATGGATGAGGAATTTGGTATAAAAACACCCGAAGAGGATTACGGAAGGATCATGACTTTGCGCGATCTTCTTGGGTATGTCATGAAAATTAAAAAATAGCATGACAGGATGCGCAGATGATTTAAATCACTTCGTTCATAGAACAATTATCATCAAAGGAGTCCTGCTTTGTATGTAGTATTGTTTTAGGATAATTCAAACAATATGGAAAAGATATTTGATCAAAAAATTGCCATTGTAACAGGAGGATCATTTGGTATCGGCAGGGCTACGGCAGAAGCATTTGCAAGGCGTGGCGCTAAAGTTATCATCGCAGATTGGATAGAAGATAATTCCGTGATCAAGCAAATCAAGGATGAGGGTGGAATCGCTATTTTCATAAAATGCGACGTGTCAAAAGTCAGTGACGTTGACAATCTGATAGAGCAGACTATCAAACAATTCGGAAGAATTGATTTTGCCGTGAACAATGCGGGTATTGAGGGAATAACTGCTTCTGTTCATGAATGTTCGGAGGAAAACTGGGATAAAACGATAGGCATAAATCTTAAAGGAATTTGGTTATGCATGAAGCACGAAATACCCCATATGCTTAAGCAGGGTAAAGGTGTTATCGTTAATATAGCCTCTGTAGCGGGGCTCATTGGCTTTCCTGGTTTGCCTGCATATGTAGCCAGCAAGCATGCAATCATAGGTTTGACAAAAACGGCTGCACTTGAGAACGCAAAACTTGGGATACGCGTCAATGCTGTTTGCCCTGGCGTAATAAAGACGCCCATGATTGACCGACTCACCGGTAAGGACAAAACCGTTGAAAAATCATATGAAGACATGGAGCCTGTTGGTCGCATGGGCAAGCCTGAGGAAGTCGCTGAAGCTGTGGTCTGGCTCTGTTCAGATGCTGCTTCGTTCGTCACCGGCACGGCAATACCGGTAGATGGCGGCTGGATTGCAGGTTGAGCCAGACTTTTCCGATCAGGTATTGATGATCACCCCTGTAAAGTGGCTTTTGCACGTGCGATGAAGCGCAACTCAAAGCCAGACACGATGGCAGTAGACATCCCCAGTTAAGGTGTGAGGAAGATCATCAGGTCAGCAAAAAATCTACTTGTTTATTGACGTTCGTCATCGACTTCGTCCCTACCCTACAGTAATTTAGTACATCAACAAACAAAGGGGATTTATTAAGCTGAGACACTGAGATCATC